>JAKAGL010000004.1 GCA_021815535.1 bacterium | reverse complement strand
TCTCCTCGATGGTCTCATCATCCACGCCCCACACATACCCCTCGATGCCTGGATAGAGCAGGGCCACGGCCTGCTTCAACCGGGACTTGGCGGCGGCAGGCGTATTGCCGCGCGCCAGCAGGCGGATGTCCACGCGTCCGTAGCCGGGCAAAAAGGCGATATCGGCCAGTTGCCGCGCTTTTTTTAAATCCTTCATCTTTTCCATAAGGCCCACTTCTCCCGCGCCCGCCGTATGGAAGGTTTTTTCCGCAACATGCTGCCCTCCGTGGGGGATCAGTCCGGGCACTTCATGCTCAAGCATGTAAAGTGTTTCGTGCGGAACTCCCGGCAGGGCCAGCACCCTTTTTTTGAAAAAAAGGCCGGGGGCCGCCCCCATCCTGTTTCGCACCGCCACGGCGGCAGTGGGGATATTCGCATAATCACGGTTGATGGCGGGCATCGGTTTTCCCATACGCTTGAAGAACGATGACACCTGGCGCAGCACGGCGGGATCGAATCTCACGCCGCACTTGAACAGGCGGCAGAGCGCCCCCTTGGTGAGATCGTCATGCGTGGGGCCCAGCCCGCCTGTCACCAACACAACATCGGCGCGGCGCATGGCGGCGCGGACGGCGGCGGTAATGGCGGGGGCGGCATCCCCTACGGATGATTTCTCGACGATGCGCCAGCCGCGCCGCAGAAGGAACCGGGCGATGGCGGCGGCGTTGGTATCCGTCACGAGGCCGGTCATGAGTTCATCGCCAACCGTAACGATGGCGGCTGTTTTGAACGTGCGGGAAAGCTGCTTCATCAGCCGGGCGGCGGGAGCTTAGCGCTCCTGCACGTATGATACCCGGTCGCCTGCCTTTATCGCGGATTTGGATTTGAAGACCATGGCTGTGGCCGTGTTTTCTTTCACCGTGATAATGAGGAGGCGGGCGATATCTTTCAGAATGCCGTGGGTTTCGTTTTCCCGATCCTTGTTGTATTCGGTCACCTTGAACACATCTGATTCCTTAACACCCTGCCTGTGGCCGATGTTGAGATACACGATGTCACCCAGGGATATCCCTTCTTTGCCGTAATGCACAAAGAGGATTTTGCCCTCCACGGTTCTGTCTTCCAGGGGCCGGTCGGGATCCATTTTAGGCTGCACCGGGTCGAACCGGGGCATCAAACCGTCGCCGGCGAATATCCCTTCAAATCCCTGATCCACATGGGCCAATGCGACATCATCTTTCACTTCTTTCACCGTGATAATCCCGGTCATGTTCACAACGTAACCGGCCTCATCACCGGTATCGGGATCGAGCACCGGCGCCGACCGGTGGTATACGTAAAACTGATCCCCCACCTTTACGCCGGCCTTGCTTCCTTTGCTGATGTAAATGTTATCGCCGGGGGCCGCAGTCTCTTTGTCCGCTTCTTCAAGAGCGACAATCGAACCAAATGGGTGGTCATATGATGTGAGATAGCCGGCGGTAAGCAACGTTTCGGCGGTAATGACCGGGCGTTCTTTCTCGTAAAAAAGGGCGCGCGGCACCGCGCGTTGCTGCACTTCGCCCGCAAGCGGAACCTGCGGCTTTGCCGGTTCAAGTTCCACGCTGGCGGGTCCGGCGTGGGCGGCACCCGCCACCGCGGCGGTTAACACCAGCGAGATTAACAGTTTATGGCGCATAGCGAGATTATACACCGTATCATGGGGGGCAATGCAAATGCCTTTCAGAATTTTACCGCTGGCCCGGATCTCCGCCCTGTTCTCCCGGATTTTTCCGCAACGTTAAAAAAGCTTGGGTTTTTTGCGGGTACACAGGTTCATCTCCGGCCATCGGGATATTCGTCATTTCCGCCGTTGCTGCCTACCACAGGCAAGGTAATTATAAAGGTCACTCCTTCGGGGTCTTCGTTCTGGGCGGCTATTGTGCCACCGAATTCCTGGATGAACGTATACGCCATTGAAAGCCCCAGGCCCGTTCCTTTGTCGGGATCCTTGGTGGTGAAGAAGGGATCGAATATCTTGCCGATGATCTCATCGGGAATGCGGGGGCCGTTATCAAACAGGCATATTTCCACATAGGCGTCGCGCCGTTTTGTTGCGATGGCTATGGTTTTGTCCTTTTCTTTGGGCATTTCCTGCAGAGCATGCCGGGCGTTGTTGATAAGGTTCAAATATACCTGGGCCAGCAGGTCGCTATCGGCCTCGACGGGGGGAAGATCCGGCGCGTAATCCCGTTGCACCCTTATGTTATCCAGGTTCAGGTCATGCTCTATCAGGGAGGCGGTCTTGTCGAAGAGCGCCTGCACGTCCACGGCGGTTATTTCGTATTTGTGGACGTGGGCGAACATCCTCAGGTTGTTGGTTATTTTGGTGGCCCGGCGCACCTGCGTCATTATCTCGGCCAGCTTTTCCCGTACCTCTTCAGGCCACACATCCAACTGCATCAGCTGGACGATGGTGCTGATGATGTTCAGCGGATTCAGGATCTCGTGCGCCACCCCGGCAGACAGCGTACCGATGGAAGCCAGTTTTTCCTGCCGAAGCAGGACGGCATTGGTTTTTTCCAGGGTAACTATCGCCGTTTTAAGCTCCTGGTTGGCCTTTTGCCGCTCCGCCTCCGCCAGTTTGCGCTCGGTGATGTCTTCGAAAGCGGCCACGGCCCCCGCCGGCTTGCCTTTCCTGATCACCGGCGTGGTTACGATCTTGACCGAAAGGGATCGTCCATCCTTACTCCAGAAAATGTCGTCCTCACTTCGGTAAGGCAGGCCGGAAATGATGGTTTTAAGAACGGGGCAATCCTCCGGGGTATGCTCGGCCTTTCCCTCTGGCGACTGATGAATCGTCTCATGAAGCCGTTTGCCCAGAAGCTCGTTTTCCTTCCAGCCCAATATTCGTTCCGCCGCCGAATTCATGAAAACCAGACGGCCTTCGGCATCCAGCATGTATATTCCCTCTTCGGCAAGCGAAAGTATCTCTTCCAGCCTTTTCCTGCTTGTTTCCAGCGATCTTTCCATTTCCAAATGATGCATCCCGAAAGAGACGTCGGCCGCCAACTCCGTGAAAAGGCGCAGTTCCTCCTCGTCAAAAGCGCCGGAATTGCCGGAATAAATGTTCAGAGAACCGAAAACGGCATTCCCGTTGGAGAGAGGCACCGCCGCCATGGATGCGAACCCGTGTTTCATTGCATCCTCTCTCCAATTTTTAAACGAGGGATCCGTGCTTGTGTTCCGGCATACGACCGGGCTGTTGGTGCGGATGGCTATGCCGATTGGGCCGCGCCCGTATTCCGCATCGGCCCAGGTCAGGTTCAGCGATTCCACGTAGCCGGCGTTGTGTCCGCTGAGCGCCGCCTGCCGCACCGTTTTTGCCTCGTCGTCCCCGGCAATGCCGATCCATGCCATACGGTACCCCCCGATCTCGGTCAAAATGCGGCAAATACTGTTCATGAGCAGTTCCCGGTCCGTCGCGTGCACAAGCGCCTGGTTGCATGCGCTCACCGTAAGGTACAACCGGTTCAAGTACGACGACAGCGTCTTCTTTTCACTCAGGTCCCTCATGATTGGCCGCACAAATAGCAGGTAGATCACCGGGGCCATTACCAAAATCATGGCAGACGCATCAAGAAGTGTGGCGGCCAAACCATCCATTTTGTAAAAATCAAGAAGTTCCATCATTCCCGCTTCGGCGATAAAAAGGGTAGCCGTGGAAACGATAAGTTTTAGGAATAGACGAGAGGTTTGCCGTCGGCAAAGGGCGGTTCCCTGCCTGAGGGAGACATCCCGAAACGCGCGTATATTATTCATTACTACACCTTTTGCAAATCAATACTACACTATTTTCCGGTAGAAATTGAAAATACCGGGAACGCGGAGCACAAACCGTTTCCCGGCGGCGGGGAGATTTGGGGTATAATCTGCCGCATGAGAAAGATCAGGGTGTTCGAATTGGCAAAATCCAAGGATATTTCCATCAACCGGGCTGTAGAACTGCTGGCCGGGAAAGGGATCGCCGATGCCTCCGCCATAACCTATGTGGATGCCAACATCCTGGACGATCTGCCCGACGCCCGTGCACGGGAAAGCACCGCCGCACCCGTCGCGCCGGAAGCCGCCCCAACGGCGGAAGAGGCGCGCAACACATCGGCCGTGCTGGCGCAGCGTTTATCACGGCGCGAGTACGGGCCGGAACCGTCCGCGGGCCGCCGCGACGGAACGGTGGGGAACATGAACGCGCTATTGGCGGTGGTTTTGAGCATCGTTACCCTGGGGCTAACCGCATTCGTTTTCTTAAGCGAACGCGATGACCGGACCGAGCTGCGGCAGGTGGTGGCCGATGTCGCCGCCATCAAGGCCTCCTCGGAAAAAGTGGAAGAGATCGTCGTTAACAACCGGGCGCAGATCATGGAAATGCGCGACCAAGTTTCCGGCATGGAGAAGCGGATATATGAATTCAAGCGAAGCTCGCTACTGGCCCAAATTAAGAGCCAAGGGGTGGTGTTGCGCGCCCTGGCGGAAAATCTGCAGGAACCTTTGAAGGGGAAGGCGCTGTCGCTCTCCACACACCTCTCCCAGTTTTAGGTTGTGTTCCTTTTCACCACCCTCTTCACTTTCGGCGAAGCCATCCCCAGCCACTCAAAGCGATCGTCGGAATAAGTGAGGGATCATACCGCCAAGCCTCTTATAGAAGCTGTCCATAACAGCACCGGGGAGCCAGACGGTACGGTCGGTATTTTTAACGCGGCAACAGGGAACAGGAAGCATTCAGACGGTAATTCATAAGATCATGCCTGCCGCGCCGGATATTCAAATTCAGAAAATCATTCAGCCGCTTCTTCACAGCGGGCCTTCAGCGCGCGGTGCATGTGGCCGAACATCTCTTCCGTCTTCGCCATCGTTTCCTTATCGGCAAAGGCGCCCGCCAGCAGGCCAAGCTCCACCCTCTGCGTGAAACGGGTCATATTCTCCCCCACCGGCTCCAACGTGAAGATGTGTTCGCCCTTTAAAAAATCCTTCCACTTCCAGCGGAGTTCTTTTTCGGCCTCGGACTTGAGCACCGTGGCATGGTACGCCGCCGGTTTCGTAACGGGAAGCTGAACGCGGATCTCCAGTTCCTCCCCCTGCTTCGCCTCACCGGCCACACGCAACAGAAAAACATTCCAGATGGGGTAAACGGCGAAATCGGTAAAAACCTGCCACACCCGCCGCGGCGGCGACCCGATAACAACCTCGGCGCGTATTTCTTTCATGTCTCTTTTCCTCCCTTTTTTTTGATTCCCTTCAGGCGTTCCTCAAAAGCCGCTTCGCGCCCGTGCGGCGACGGCGTGTAAAAGCGGATATCTTCCATTCCTTCCGGCAAATAGCTTTGCGATACCCAGTGGTGAGGGTATTCGTGGGGGTACTGGTAGCCTTTGCCATATCCCCACTTCTTCGCATCGGTGTAATGCGTATCGCGCAGATGTTGCGGAACCTGCGGCGCGGTGCCGTGCGCGGCCAGATGCGCCGACGCGGCGTCGATGGCGGTGACAGAGCTGTTTGATTTTGGCGCGCAGGCCACGTAGAGAACCGCCTGCGCCAGCGGGATGCGTCCTTCGGGCAGGCCGATCTTCTCCACCGCTTCCGCCGCCGCCACCGCCAAAATCAGCGCGGTCGGGTCGGCATTCCCCACATCCTCGGCGGCGGTGACGATGAGCCGGCGCGCTATGAAGCGGGGGTCCTCCCCCGCGTCTATCATGCGGGCCATCCAGTAAACGGCGGCGTCCGGGTCCGATCCGCGCAACGATTTCTGAAACGCGCTGGCATGATCAAAGTGCGCGTCCCCCATTTTGTCGTACCGCAGCAACGCCCGCTGACTCACCTCCGCCACCAACTCGGCGGTGATGACGCCTCCCTCGGCAGACTTGGCGCACGCCTCCAGGATGTTCAACGCCTGCCGCGCATCGCCGCCGCCCAACTGCGCCATCTGCACAACCACTTCATCCGCCACCCGAAGCCCCCGTACCGATCCTTCGGAAGCCAGCGCCCGTGTGACTATCTGGGCCACGTCGTCCGGCGTTAGCGGCCGCAGCTCCACAATGGTGCAACGTGACCGCAGTGCCGGAATTACGCCAAAGGCGGGGTTCTCGGTGGTGGCCCCAATAAGGGTGATGAGGCCGCTTTCCACATGCGGCAACAGCTGGTCCTGCTGCGTTTTGTTATAGCGGTGAATCTCGTCTATAAAAAGCACCGTCTTCTTGCCGTTGGCGGCGTGATACCGGGCGGCGGCAACCGCCTCTTTAAGCTCCTTCACGCCGCTCTCCACCGCGCTGAGCGATAAAAAGAGCCTGCCGCTCACATTGCTGGCAATACGCGCGAGGGTGGTTTTGCCGGTGCCGGGAGGCCCCCAAAGAAGCAACGGACCGAAACGGTCATCCTCGATGAGCCGCCGCAGCGGTTTCCCTTTTCCCACAACGTGCGTTTGCCCGATAAATCCGTCGAAACCGGCGGGGCGCATCCGTTCCGCCAACGGCACGGCGCCGGGAACGGCCGGGGGGGGTGGCGCCTGCGGCTCCTGCCCCGCGTCGCCAAAAAGATCCTGATTTTTGCCCATGTAATTCCCATCGAAAACAAAGTTCCGCGCTGTCTTGAAAATTATACCAGCAAACGCCGGACCGGCGCGGAGGAAGGCGACGCCCGCGTAGCAAGCCTTTCACCATCGGTTAATAAAGTTACACCGCGCCGTCCGCCGCAAAAAAGGGTACAATGATCGCATGTCCACCACCTACAAAAAGCTGAAATCCGACCCCTCGGTGATCGAATATCTGAATAAGATCTCTGAAATGCTGGGGGTATTTGTGGAGATCGAAAGCGACCAGGAAGGGGAGATTTTCTCCAATCTCTCCAGCAAAGAAGTGCACCGATATTCGCTCCTCACTTCCTCGGTCGGCCAGAGAAATGAGGGGGGTGTCCGGATCAATATTTACCACAAGGATGGCGATCAAAAGGCGATGGCGGAAGCCGAACACCTCATCCAGGCGAAGCTGAATGACTTCGCCGAGGTGATGAATCTGACCCATGAGTTGTTGGCAAATTACGACAAGCTGAATGTCTACCGCAACCTTGCCGAACAGGTGCTTCAGACGGGCGATCGGAAAGAATCGTTCCGGCTGCTGCTTTCGGCCCTGGAATCGTTGATCAAGGCGGACCGGTGCGGCCTGCTGGCGGTAACGGAAACCGAAGGCATTATGCGGCTGGTCGCACTGCACGAGCAGGGCAAAAATACCGCGGCGGCCGATCGCGCATTTGCCATGCGCGGCACCCTTTTCGAAAGGGTGGCGGGCACCCAACGGAGTTCCTCGATGTTTCAAACGGTTGCGGAAACCATCGCCGCGCTGGACAAAGGAGCCCCCCTCGTTATCAAAGGGGCATTTATGGTGGTGCCGTTACTCTACCGCAAACCGGATGCGGAACCTCAGCTCGCCGGCTTTATTTTCGCCACCGACCCGCGGAAAGGCTCATTTACGTCGATAGACCAGCATGCGATATCCACCATATCGTCGCTCGCATCCATTACCATGAGGCACTTCGATCAGATGGAAACCACCTTCAACGCCACGCGCGAGATGGACACCATGCTGAGCGAATTGATGGCCACGTTCACCGACCTTCAGCGGCAATCGGCCCTGATTGAGCAGGTAAACCGCATCAGCGTACGCATCAACAGCACACTCGACTTGCAGTTGATTTTCAACTCCATTGCTGACTATAGCCGCAGCCTGCTTGAGGCGGGCCAATCTATCGTGACGGTGATGGGGGGAGGGAAGCGGGCATCTTTTCCCGGCGTGGCGGGATTCGGGCGCGAGGGAATGCCGGGCGCCGTCATCATTAAGCCGGAAAGCATTTTGGCCAAGACCTTCGACAGCGCCAAGCCGATAATAGAGAACAGCTTCAACGCCGCCGTGGTGGAATTGGGCGTTACCCCTCCTTTTGAGGTAAGGAACCTCATCACCCACCCCATCGAAAGCAAAAGGGGAATCGTGGCGGTCATTGCGGTTTTCAATAAAGGGGAAGGCCAGGCATTCACCGTTCAGGATGTTGAACTTTTGAAATCTCTGGCGTATCAGGCCACCACCGCCATCGAAAACGCGCGCCTGCTGAACGACCTCAAGCAAACACAGCTGACAATGATGGCGAAGCTTTCGGAACTGGCGGAAAAACGCGACCCGGAAACGGGCGAACACCTGCTGCGGATGCAGAAATACTGCCGTATTGTCGCGCAGGAACTTTCCAAGACCGAAAAATACGCCACCATAATCAACGAACGTTTCATCAACGAACTTTACGCCGCGGCGCCATTACACGATATCGGCAAGGTGGCGATAGCCGACGCCATCCTTCTCAAACCGGGCAAGTTGACCAATGAAGAATTCGACATCATGAAAACACATTCCTCGGTGGGAAAAATGATCCTGCAGGGGCCGGATTACCTGGAAATAGCATCAGAGATCGCCGGCTACCATCACGAAAAATGGGATGGCAGCGGGTATCCCCACCGCGTGGCGGGGGAACGAATACCGTTGTCGGCCCGCATCGTGGCGGTGGCGGATGTTTACGATGCACTGACCTCGCGCCGCGTGTACAAGGAAGACATGTCGCACGAGTACGCCATGGAGATCATCGAGCAGGGAGCGGGAAAACATTTCGAACCCGACTGCGTTGAAGCCCTCAAAGCCGGCATCAGCGAGATCATCGCCATCAAGAACCTGATCCGCTGATTATTTGTCCGGCTGGCGGGAGATTCGGGCACCGACTTTTTTCAGCTTCTCTTCTATCCGCTCATATCCCCGGTCAAGGTGATAGACGCGCCGAACAGCGGTTTTCCCCTTCGCGGCGAGACCGGCGACAATAAGCGAAGCGCTGGCGCGCAGGTCGGTAGCCATTACTATGGCGCCGGAAAGCCCCGGTACGCCATGCACGAAGGCGTTGGACCCTTTCATCCGAATATCCGCTCCCAAACGGCGCAGCTCGGCCACGTGCATGTAGCGGTTTTCAAAAACCGATTCATGTATCACGCTGGTGTCATCGGCAATGGAAAGCACCGCCATCGCCTGCGCCTGCATGTCGGTCGGAAAACTGGGATGGGGCGCGGTCTCAATATCAACCGCGGCGGGACGCTTGGGGCCGCTTACCTCCAGCCAGCCATTCCCCTCGGTAATGCTGCACCCCATTTCAATGAATTTGATCGTTACCGCTTCGAAATCCTGCGGGTTACACCGGTTGATCCGGAGCGATCCGCCGGTGATCGCGGCCGCCGCGATAAACGTGCCGGTCTCAATCCGGTCCGGAATAATGGCGGTGTCCACCGCGCTGAGCGGACGTTTGCCGGTGATGACAATGCGGTCGGTGCCGACCCCCTTGATATCCGCCCCCATGCGGACAAGCATGTCGGCCAGGAAGACCACTTCCGGTTCCTTTGCGCAATTCTCCAGGGTAGTGATCCCATCAGCGGCCAACGCCGCCATCATCACATTGGCCGTACCGGTAACGGTTACGATATCGAAATAGATTTTCGCGCCGTGCAAACCGTCAGCAGCGCTTATGTTGACATACCCTTCGTCAAGCTCGATGTGCGCCCCCATCGCCCCAAATCCTTTCAGGTGCAGATTGATCGGGCGTTCACCAATGGCGCAGCCGCCCGGGTGGCTTACGCGCGCCTTCCCCATCCGGGCCAGCAACGGCCCCATAACGAGGCATGAAGCGCGCATGGTGCGCACCAGATCGTACGGCGCCTCATAGCTCTTAAGTCCGGCGGTATCGACAACGACCACCCCTTTTTCGGGGCAGGTTATGTCGGCCCCCAGCTCCTTGAGCAATGCGATGATGGTATCGATATCCTTGAGATCGGGAACATTGGTGAATGTGAACCGGCCGGGGCAGAGCAGCGTGGCGGCAAGAGCCGGCAAAGAGGCGTTCTTCGCGCCTGCGATGGTGACCTCCCCCTCTAGGCGGCGGCCCCCTTCAATAACGATCTTGTCCATTCTTCCCCCCTTACCGCGGTTACGGGCGGCGCACCGCCCGGACAATACGGTCATGCCCCGATATATCCTTCAGGAAGGTTATATCGTCCCACATGCCATCATCAAAGAATTTTCTCACCGCTTCCTTCTGGTCATACCCGATCTCACAGAAAAAGAAACCACCGGACTTCAGATGCTCAGCGCTCTGGGCTACCAGTTCGCGGATGACCGCAAGCCCCCGTTCGGCGGCAAAAAGGGCAAGCGGCGGCTCAAATTTGCGCACTTCCACCTGCAAGGTGTCTTTTACGCCGAAATCGATATACGGCGGGTTGGAAACTATGATGTCAAACAGGCCGGGAACGGCGGTAAAAAGATCGGATTGAACGAACGACATATTCGCCGCCCCCAGACGCGCGGCGTTGATCCGCGCGATATCCAGCGCATCGCCCGAAAGGTCGACCGCCGTCACATGCCATACGGGACGTTCCAGCCCCAGCGAGATGGCGATACAGCCGCTCCCGGTGCCTACATCCGCCACGTAAAGCTCCGCGCCGGAAGGAAACTGTTTTAATACCGTTTCGACCATCTCTTCCGTTTCAGGTCGGGGGATGAGGACAGCGGGCCCGACCTGGAAGGTGTGATCGTAAAACTCCTTTTTGCCGGTAATGTAATGTACCGGCTCCCCCGCGACGCGGCGGGCGATCCGCCGGCGGTAGATCTCCGCCGTGCCGGGGGGAAGCATGGCGGGAGGATCAAGCAGCATGGCGGCGCGTTCGATCCCCAGCAGATCGGCCAACAAAAATCCGGCGTCCAGTTGGGGGGTGGCGCAGCGGGTGGCGGCAAGCGCCTTCGTGCCCTCCGCCAAAAGGACGGTGAATTCGTTAATGAGCTGGATCATTGGCGGTTCCCGGTGCGGCGTTGGAAAGCAACGCGGCGTGGAATGCCTTGCGGCAGGTGTCGGCCATATCGTCCATATCCCCCATCATGATTCCCTGAATATTGAAAAAGTTTTCATTGATGCGGTGATCGGTCACGCGCCCCTGCGGGAAGTTGTACGTACGTATTTTTTCGCTGCGGTCGCCGCTGCCTATCTGGGATTTGCGCTGCGCGCTCTGTTTTTGGCGGTCCTGCTCCTGATAAAAATCCTGCAGGCGCGAAAGAAGCACGCGCATGGCTTTCTGGCGGTTCTTGATTTGCGATTTTTCGTCCTGCATCGAAACTACCATGCCGGTGGGCAAATGGGTGATGCGCACCGCACTGTCAGTGGTGTTAACGCTCTGCCCTCCGGGGCCGCCGCTGCGGAAAACGTCAATGCGGAGTTCCGAAGGGTTTATCTGCACCTCTTTTTCCTCGGCCTCGGGCAACACCGCCACGGTGACGGTGGAGGTGTGGATGCGCCCCTGCGTTTCGGTTTTCGGTACGCGCTGTACGCGGTGCACCCCCGATTCGTAGCGGAACAGGCCGTAGGCCCCTTTCCCCTCGATGGTGGCGATGACCTCTTTCACGCCCCCCGCATCGTTGGGGCTCACGCTCATGGTTTCCACCTTCAGCCCGCGCTTCTGGGCGAAGCGGCTGTACATGTTGAACAGCTCCGCGGCGAAAAGGCCCGCTTCGTCGCCGCCGGTGCCGGCGCGTATTTCCATAATGAGGTTTTTCTGGTCAGCCGGGTCTTTTGGAACGATAAGCTCTTTAAGGCGTATTTCCAGAGCCGCCATTCTTTCCTTCAGCTTTCGGTTCTCGTCGCGGGCCATGGCCGCCAGCTCGGCGTCCCCCGATTCCGCCAATTCCTCGTTTTCCCTGAAAGCGTTCTCCGTTTTGACATATTCCCGGTATGCGGCGACGAGATCAACGAGGTCGGCCTGCTCCTTGCTGAGCTTCCGAAACAGCTCCTGATTGGTGATCGTGGCGGGCTGGCAAAGAAGCCCGCTTAACTGCTCGAAACGTTTTTCGACTTCCTTGAGTTTTTCAAACATGGCGGTAGGGTGCTAACGGGACGCAAGAACGGATGCAGCGTGCCCCGTCCCGCTTGCCGTAAAGCAAACGGGACGGATGATTGCTGCCACCGTTATTTCGGTTCCGCTTTTGCGACGCGGCGGCGGAACTTTTCCACGCGCCCCGCGGTGTCAACCAGCTTCTGCTGGCCGGTGTAAAACGGGTGGCAGACTGAACAGATGTCCAAGCTGATCGTCTTCACTGTGGCATTGATTTCCAACACGCTGCCACAGCCGCAGACGATCTTGGCCGGACCATATTCCGGATGAATTCCCTGTTTCATGTATTTCTCCTCACTCTTAAAGGGCGTGATTATACTATTATGTGTTCATTGCGGCAAGGAACTTCGCATTCGTCTTTGCCTGCCGCATCCTATCCAACAAAAGCTCCATCGCCTCCACCGAATCCATCGGTTGGAGAACCTTACGCAACAGCCAAACGCGCCCCAATTCTTCCGGCGACAACAGCAGTTCCTCTTTGCGGGTGCCGGAGGGGTTTATATCGATGGCCGGGAAGACACGGCGGTCGGCCAGCTTGCGATCAAGGTGGATCTCCATATTGCCGGTGCCCTTAAATTCCTCGAAGATCACGTCGTCCATCCGGCTGCCGGTCTCGATGAGGGCCGTGGCGATAATGGTGAGGCTTCCCCCCTCTTCTATATTGCGCGCCGCGCCGAAAAAACGCTTGGGGCGTTGAAGGGCATGGCTGTCCACGCCGCCGGAAAGCACCTTGCCGGACGGGGGAACCACGGTGTTGTAGGCGCGGGCGAGACGGGTGATCGAGTCAAGCAGTATCACCACATCGCGTTTGTGCTCGACCAGCCGTTTTGCTTTTTCGATGACCATTTCGGCCACTTGCACGTGGCGCTGGGCCGGTTCGTCGAAGGTTGAGGCGATAACTTCCCCCTTTACCGAGCGCTCCATGTCGGTGACCTCTTCGGGCCGTTCGTCGATGAGGAGCACGATCAATGTGACATCGGGGTGGTTCTTGGCTATCGAGTTGGCCATCGCCTGCATCAGCATGGTTTTGCCGGTGCGGGGAGGCGCGACGATAATGGAACGCTGCCCCATCCCGACGGGCGTTAGCAGATCCATCACCCGCATCGAAAGATTGCCGTCGTCGGTCTCCAGCCGCAACCGCCGCTCCGGATAGAGCGGGGTGAGGTTGTCGAACAGCGGACGTATTTTTTCCAAATTCGGCGGCTCGCCGTTGATGCTTTCAACCTTCAGCAGGGCAAAATAGCGCTCGCCTTCCTTGGGTGGGCGGATCTCGCCGGTAACGGTATCGCCGGTGCGCAGGTCGAATTTGCGTATCTGTGAGGGGGAGACGTACATGTCATCCGGTCCGGGGAGGTAATTGCTGGTGGGGGCGCGGAGGAAACCGAAGCCGTCCGGCAGGATTTCCAGCACTCCTTCACCCATAATCATTCCTTCTTTGCCCTCGGCCACCTGGGTTTTTGTCTGCCCTTCGAGTATCTTGAAAATAAGCTCCTGCTTGCGCAGTCCGCCAGTTCCTTCGATTTTCAGCTCTTTAGCTAGGGCATTCAGCTCCAGCACGGTTTTTTTCTTGAGGTCGGCGACATTCATTTCCATAGGTTTTTCCAATGTGGATATAGATCACTTAAAAAGGGGTTGTGGGGGGAAAATGGGGGATCCTAAAGGTTTCTCCAACAAGTTATCTGCAGTACTTAATTGGGGAATTGTGCCATTTCTCCCGAATATTGTCAAATTTTTTTCCGGACTCAGATCTTCGCACCAGTCAACGTTTTTTCGCAAAACCGCAAAAACTGGTGACATGATTTGACGGGTGGAGAAGAAATGCTGACCGCTTATGACATGTTTACGGGACAACCAATGCACTACGGTGCGAGGATCTGCAAAGATTTTTGAACGGTGACCTGAAGGCCTTTGGAATGCCTTCAAGTATTAGGTGAAAGACTTGCCCGTTACTATTCAGTTCTTATGATAGTGATGAATAAGGACATCTATATCTCGGTTTGCCAGTTGCACACCGCTAAATACGTAATGGAGAATGTAGCCCAAGGTAACGCCAATGCAATCAACTTCTTTATAGAGGATGGCATCCACCGCCCCTGCTGGTCCGGCAAACATTTTCACCACTTTGCGTTCCATATCCTCAAACCCCTTTTTCATAACAGCCGCCGCCTTTCCTTATTTAGTATCTTATCGGTTAATTTACCAACAGGCTTAAGGCGATAGAAAAACCCGTACCAATGTCCCGGCATTATATGCGGGAGGTTCTATCTGTCAAAGAGATATTGCAACTACTGTTCCATCTGCCGCTTCGCCAGCTGTTCGCTGATCTGCGCCGCGGTAGCGGTATCAAGGCTACTCAGGATCTTTGAGGATGATTGGGCTTTCATGGCCATGAGAATACGCAACGCCGTGGGGCGATCCATCGCCTTCAAACGGGTAGCCGCGTCGGCTGCGGGCATGGCGGCATAGGCTTTGGCGAGGGTGACGACATTTTTCGCTTCAAGGTCATCACGCAGTTTCACCAGCTCTTCCAGTTTAAGTTGCACGATCTTCAATTCGTCGATCTTTTTCTGGATGCTGGCTTCAAGGGTACGAAGCTCCCCTTCGCGGGCATTCAGCTCTTCTTCACGGCGGCGCAAATCTTCCTGCTTTTTTTGCAGGTCCTTGGCCATTTCCATCCGTATTTGATCCTGCGGATCGGCGCCGGCTTTTGGCGCTTCTTCATTCTGGGCCAGCGCCTGCGGGATATTTATCACGCCGCTTCCCGCCGCTACCAACGCGGCGGCAAGAAGGAGTCCCATGAAAAGCGCGATATTCCTGCTCATACCGCGTGCTCCCTGAACCACATCATCTGCGCCACTTCATCAGTGAATTTCAATTCCCGGCGTTTTTCCTCTTTCTCGTAGGCATCTTTCAGCCGGTCGCGGTAGATTTCAAGCGCCTTGCGGCGGCGCAAATATTCCTGCAACTCAACCTGCTTGGCCCGAAGCCGTTCTCCTATCTGCTCCAACTCGCGCATTTTCCACCGGATGTCGGCATCGCGCCCCTGCAAAAAATCGTCATAAAGACGAAAGACTTTCGGGTCATGCGCGGTTCGGCCCAACTCAGTCAGTGCAATGGCGGCTTCAGCCCGGCCCTGTTCCAGCCCAGCGAGTACACCGCGGGCCTGAAATTGTTCAGCATTGACCAACGCCACCTCGCGCTGTTTTTCCTCTTCCTGCCGTTTCCGGTGGTCGAGGACGCTTTGCAGCCGGAATTTGAACATCAGAAGATCTCCTTAAGCCGCCGGAACGTATCGGTAAAATCGGACCGCTCACCGATCTCCTGCTCTAGAAAGGAATTTATATGCGGGTATTTCTGGATGGCGAAATCGATGTCGGGGTTGCTCCCTTTCACGTACGCACCGATGTTAATGAGGTCTTCCGCTTCTTTATAGATCGCCAACGTCCGAAAGAGCGTTTTGGCCAGTTTCCGGTGTTCTTCAGAGGTCACATCGATCATCACGCGGCTTATGCTGCCCAACACGTCGATGGCCGGATAGTGTCCCCGCGCCGCAAGGGCGCGGGAGAGGATGATGTGTCCGTCAAGAATGGCGCGTGACGCATCTGAGATCGGCTCACCAAAATCGTCCCCCTCCACCAAAACGGTATAGATGCCGGTGATGCTCCCCTCGCCTTCGGCGCCGGCGCCGGCCCGTTCCAAAAGGCGCGGCAATAGTGCGAATACGCTGGGGGTGTACCCTTTCGTGGCGGGCGGCTCGCCGATGGAAAGACCTATCTCCCGCTGCGCCATGGCGAACCGGGTAAGCGAATCAACCATCAGAAGAACGTCTTTCCCCTGTTTGCGAAAATATTCGGCGATGGCGGTGGCGGTGTATGCCGCCCGCAGGCGGACCAACGGCGTGTTATCCGATGTTGCGGTCACCAGCACCGATCGGCGTAACCCCTCCTCGCCCAAATTCTTGTCGATGAATTCCCGCACTTCCCGTCCGCGTTCGCCCACAAACCCGATCACCGTTACATCGGCGTCGGTCATCTTCGCCATCATCCCCATCAAAACCGATTTACCCACCCCGGTTCCGGCCATTATGCCGATCCGCTGGCCCCGGCCGCAGGTAAGCAGCCCGTTCACCGCCCTTACGCCCAGATCGAGCGGTTGGTGTATCCGCCTACGGCTTACGGGATTAATCGGGTCGGCGTAGAGCGGCATTTCGCCGGTACAGCGCAACGGCCCTTTTCCATCAATGGGATTGCCGAGGCCGTCCAGCACGCGCCCCAAGATGCCTTCGTCCACTTTCACCACGGCGCGTCCGGCCAGCGCTTCGATACGGCAACGCGGGGAAACTCCCTGCGGCGCGGACAGCGGCATCATCAATATCCGGCCATCGCGAAAACCGACCACTTCGGCGTCGACGGTTGTCCCCTCGCCCCGCGGATAGATGCGGCACATGGAACCGACCGGCACATCGGGGCCATCCCCTTCGATGACGAGCCCAATAATACGCACGACCTGTCCCACCGGAACGATAGACGCGGCCGCCGTGAGCGCCTGCCGGTATTTCGCCAGATCAACGTTCATCGCCTATTTCCCTATCTGTTCACGTAGCGTGCGGTGGATATTTAACAGCCGGTTTTCCACCGTTGCATCCAGACTTCCGATGTTCGTTTCCAGGATACAGCCGCCGGGAGTCACCGCCGGATCGGCCTTGAATTCTATTTTTTCGACAACTTCCATCTCCTCATGCAGGCTCTCCCGCATAACACCTATCAGTTCCATATCCTTCGGACTCAGCCGCACCACGATGCTTTGCTTGGTTTCCAGCTCTGACACCGCTTTGCGCAAGACTTCGACGACGATGGCGGGATCCTGAGCCACTTCGCGCCGTACAATCTCGGCGGCGATCAATAGCACCAGATCCAGCATTTCCTTTTCTGCCTTGCCGTAATAAACGCCACGGGCCGCCTCTAACTGTTTGAGGCCGTCAACAAGGGTGTTCATGAGGCCGGTCGCTTCGGCGAAGCCTTCGTTCTTTCCCTTGCTATTCCCTTCGCTATACCCCTTTTGATGGGCATCTGCCTCGATCTGCTCCACGCGGGCATAGGCGTCACGCAACATGGCATCGATCTCATCGCTGGTTTTTTTAAGTATCTCGTCGCGCCGGTAGCCCCCTTTGAACTCAAAGTCAAAACCACCCAAAACGAATTCTTCCTGTCCCGCGGCTTCCGGCTGTTTGTGATCGGGCTTGAATTCTTTTGCTGCGGCCTTCCGGCGGCTCTTCTCCGCCGTTTCCGCTTCTTCCGTGAAATTGGCGAAAGAAAAAGGGGTAAAATCCTCCATCCCGCCGGTATTGATATTAGACAAGTTCCTCGCCTCCGCCTGCCAACACCACCTTGCCGTCCTCCTCCAGCTTCTTCACTATGCGGATAATGCTCTGCTGGGCTTTTTCCACGTCGGACAGTTTCACCGGCCCCATCGCCGCGAGGTCTTCCTTCAGCATTTCGCCAGCGCGTTTGGACATATTGTGGAGTATCTTTTCCTTGAGCTGTTCCGACGCGGTCTTGAGACCGAGTATGAGGTCGTCGCGTGAAACCTCCTTGAGGATGACCTGCATCCCCTTGTCGTCCACCGATAAAAGGTCTTCGAACACAAACATGAGATTTCTGATACTCTCTGCCAGTTCCGGATTGAACGATTCGATTTCGGTCAAGATGCCGACTTCCATGTTGTGATCGAGATTGTTGACGATCTCGGCCACTGCCTCCACGCCTCCCAACCGGCTTCCTTCCATCGCGCCGGCGCTCTGGAATTCGGTCGCTAATGCGCGGTCCAAATCGGCTACCACTGAGGGATTTACCCGCTCCAAGGTGGCGATGCGGAAAACGATCTCCGAACGGAAACGGTCGGGCAGATTTTTAAGGATTTCCCCCGCCTGCGCGGAATCGAGATGGGCCAGTACGATGGCCGCCGTCTGTGGATACTCGTTGCGGAGAAACGCGGCAACGGTTTTCGGGTCAAGATGGCGGATGGCTTCAAGGCCGCCCCCCAGCTCTTCAGTTTGGCCGGGCGCGGCAATTTTGGAAAGGATTTCAGCGACCTTTCCCGGATCCATCGTTTTCTCAAGCATTTTTTTGAGGTATTCGCGGCCGCCGGAAAGAATGCCTCCTTCGCCCCCCTCTAGCGCCTCAAAGAACTCGCGCGCCACGGTATCAATCTGTTCGTTGCTGACGTTTTCCATGAACGACATGTAGTTGCCCACCGCCTGTATCTCTTTTTCATTCATTTTGGCGAGGACTTTGGAGGCGATGGTCTCCCCCATTGAGATCATCAGAACAGCCACCTTCTCGGGGCCGCTTAATACCGTTGAACCTGGTTTTCCACGTGCCATGTCTTAATCCCTTTTCTCGCCCTATTTTACGCCGATTTAGCCCGCTTGAGCCAACTGCGCAGCAGTTCCGCCGCCTGCTCCGGATTGCTGGATATAAGATCGGTTACCCGTTTGCGGTAATCGATCACCTCAACCTCTTTGGCCCCCATCAGATCGGACAGTTCCTTCTCCATCTGTGAGACGGTCTGGGGAAAGGTGCGCAGTTCTTCCACTTCCTTGGTCGAAGAGGTCAGCCACCGCGAAACCGGCCTCAGGAGGAACAGGAAGAGGATCACGCCGGCGATGGTGTATCCGGCATACTTGATACCCGTCAACATCAATTCCTGCTTGGACTCGACATCAAGCCGGTCGGCTTCAGCCATCAGCGCGGTCTCCTCAAACTGCATGCTTTCCACCGTCACATTATCCTGCCGGTTCCCTTCGAAACCGATGGCGGAACGCACCAGGCCCGCGATACGCTCTTTTTCATCGTTGGCAAGCGGCGAGAACTCGCGCGTGACCTTGCCGTCGGCCCCCTTGGTTTCCTTATATTTCCCATCGACCATAACGGCTACGGAAAGTTTCTTCACCTGCATGGTCGGTTCCACCACCGTCTTCACCACTTTGTTGATCTCGTAATTGACGGTCTCCTGCGTCTTGGTCGATTCTGCCGGTTTGCCGATGATCTGTCCGGCCTCGCCGCTTTCCGGGATATTGCTCGATACGCCCGCCACCCCCATGGGCATCGCCGCGCCGGTGCTCTTTTCTTCCACCCGGTGTTCGCTGCGGGCCACCTGGCTCTCCGGGTCATATAGCTCTTCGGTGCGCTGCTCCTGTTTGAAGTCGATGGCTGCCGATACGCGGATGATCGCCTTGCCGGTGCCCACCACATGCTCAAGCATGGTCCGCACCCGTTTTTCGACATCGTTTTCGTAGTTGCGGCGCATATCCATTTGCCGGTTTGACAGCTTGGTCATTTCGTCCCCGTCTTCGTCCGGTACGGTAAGAATGGTGCCGTGGCTGTCCACAATAGTGACATCAGAAGGATTCAGCCCTTCGATGGATGACGAAACGAGGTGGGCTATCCCATCCACCTGCGATTTGTTCAATTTCCCGTTCCCTTTCAGCTTCAGCACCACCGAGGCGGTCGGCTTCTGCTTATCCTCCTCGAAAAGCGATTTGTTGGGGATGGATATGTGCACGCGGGAGCTTTGGACCGCCGCGAGGGAATTAATGGTTCGCTGCAATTCCCCTTGCAAGGCACGGCGGTAATTCAGTTTTTGCACGAATTCGGTCATGCCGAAGGTGGTTTTGTCGAAAAGTTCGAAACCGACACCACCCCCCGAGGGAAGCCCTTCGCCCGCAAGCTCAAGCCGCAGCTGATAGACATCTTTGCCCGGCACGCTGACCACGGTTCCGCCGCTTTCAAGCTTGTACATGATTTTGCGGGTCTTCAGCTTCTCGGTGACGGCCAGCGCATCTTCCTGTGAAAGGTTCGCGTAAAGGATGCTGTAATCTTCACCGCTTGAAAGATAGCTGGTGAGCAAAATGCCGCCAACCAGCAGGACGCCGAATGCAACCAGGGCGATTTTCTTCCCCATTGGGAGGTTATTGAACAACACGCTCAGTTGCCCAAACGCGTTTTTTAACTGATCAAACATTTCCGCCTCCCGTCACATCCATGTTACCCATATCCCCGTTTACCGGTTCCCGATGTCGATGGCCTTTTGCGCCATCGTTTTCACCGTATTGATCACCGCCGCATTCGCCTCATAGGCGCGCGTGGCGGAAAGCATATCGACCATTTCCTTCATTACATTCACATTGGGCATGCTCACATAGCCATTCGCATCGGCATCCGGATGGCTGGGATCGTACACCTTTTGGAACTCGCCCCGGTCTTCCTGCACGGCGACCACGCTCGGCTGCGACACCGAATCCGCCAGCACTTTTCCGAATCCGTCTTCAAGAGGAGTCGCGGCCAACACCACTTCTTTGCGCCGGTAAGGTCCGCCTTCCGGCGTGCGGGTGGTATTCACGTTGGCAAGATTGCTGCTTACCACGTTCATCCGGGTGCGCTGTACGCTCAGGCCAGCCGCCCCGACTTTCATTGCCGACATTAAATCCATGGCGTCACTCCTTTAGTTATTGCGCCGAAAGCGATATCGCGCTTTTTAAAAGACTCAGCTGTTTGTTCGTGATCGTGGCATAGGTGGAATAATTAATATTCATTTCCGCCATCTGGGTTATTTCACGATCCAGATCCACCGTGTTGCCGTCAAGCCGCGCCGGAGCGCCGCTTTCTGTGATCGTGGGCATTACTTTTTCAATATCGGCTATCGGCATATGCCCGGGATGTGTTTTCACCATCCCCCCCTCCCCCGGCGTTTTCAGCGCTTCGGCCATCGCCGCTTCGAAGCTTATCTCTTGCGCCTTGTAGCCGGGAGTGGTGCTGTTGGCGATATTCGCCGCAGTCTGCGATACGGAGGCGGATACAAAGTCGAGCGAACGGCTCGCCAGTTCCAATCCGTTTGTCGTCAAACCAAAAATCTTCATAAGCGTCAAAATTCCCTACACAATATTTTTGCCTAACCTATGTAAAGCAAACGCCATGCCGCAAACCGCAACTGACGGTTTTTGTTATTTTTCCACCCGTTCATCAATACCTCGTCCCACTAAACCGGCCTGAACGTCAAAAAATGTAATCCCCAAACATCATTATGTAAGGGAAAAAGCAAATGCCGGGCCACGGAATATTGACGAATGAGTTTCCTTGCCAGGAAAACAGCAATTCTTACAAGCTAGACATTGAGGATAAAACCAATAGCCAGATAAATTCTTGGAAGTGGATAAATTTTTCCGCAATACGATTTTCAACGCAGCTGAAGGAGGCAAATTCTGCCGAACAATGGATGGAATGGCCGGGAACTTTATGCACTGCCGTACGAGGGTCAACGACTAACTCATTTATTATCAAAGAACTGCCATCATGGCACAGCTCTTGTAATTTTCCATCGGTGAACAGGAAGCAAAACTTTAGAGGAAAATATGAAAGTTGAAATGAAAAAGGCGATCGACGTAACCCAGACAGCGGGAAGTGGCGCAGAGACGATAATGGGAGGAGCGCTTGGGCTGGCGGGGACTGGCGCATTTGCCGCCTTGCTTAGCACTTTTACCGCTGGCGATCCAAAACAGTCCGCATTGCAATCCACCAATTTTCAGGCCACTAAAGAGAATGTTGATTCACCACCCTCCGGAATGAACACAAATCCAGATACCGCAAAAGAGACCACGCAAGAATATGATAAAGCCGCTCTCAATACAGCGGCGAAACCTGAAACCTCCAATTCCAACTCCAACTCCAGTTCCAGCAGTAAACCAAGCGACAAAGCGAACAACAGTTCCAACAGCAAGCCCGGCAACAGTTCCAGCGGCACGCCCGGCAACACCGCTTCAACCACCAAGGTGCAAAGTCACGAATCCAAAGAATCAAATGAAAACGATGCCGATGCAGACAACGCAGGCAGAGTCGAAACCAAGAAGACCGCAGCCCAAGCCATCCAAGCTCCGCAAACCGCACAAAGCTCCGATCAGAAACAACCGCCTGTGAAGATGGAAGATATAATTAAAGCGTTAAACCTCAACGACCAGCAGGTACAACAACTGGCGCAAGCGCTCAACGTAAGCACGTCCGACCTGAAACAGATGCAGATCGCCGTCAAAACGGACGGACAGAGCGGGGGGGTACAATTAACCGGCATAATGGCGGACGGCAAAACGCAGAACCTTTCGGCGATGCTTGGGATGAATTCCGTGGGCGGCAAAGCGGCTCCGGCACAGGCCGTTATGGATAAGATCGCGGGCATTTTGAAGCTGGACAACACTCAAAAACAGGACTTCTTCGCGCAACTTAATATTTCTTCCATTTCTTCAAATCCCTCCAACGACATCAAAACCGCCGATGGCGGCACAATCCTCAAAAACTCCAACGCCGCCAAACAGTCCGATCAGGCTCAACCAGCCGCCAACAGCGCTGGCACTGCCGTCGAAACGGGCAAGGCCGCGGTCCAGGCCGCCGCACAATCCGACAGCAACGGCAACGACGGCAACTCCTTCAACGGAGAGGCGGGCGCGCAGGTCGCCGCGGCAGTACAGAAGGATGTCACGGTAACGGAGCAGTCCCAGAAAGCCGATTTCAGCGTCGCGCTCGGCAAGGCGGGGGAAACCGCCGGAGCCACCGCCGCGCATGGAGCGAAAACCACCGCAATCCATACCGCCGGGCAGACGGTGGCGGCCGAAACGGCCAAGCCCGAGGCTAAAGTGATGAACCAGATCGTGGAGAAGGCGAGCATCCTCCAGCTTCCCAACGCCACCCAGACCAAGATCAGCCTGAACCCCAAGGACCTCGGCAACGTCGATATCAAACTGACGATGCACGATTCGTCGGTAACGGCAAGCATTGTTGTGGAAAACAACGCCGTCAAACAGGTGGTCGAGCAGAACCTCGACCAGCTCAAGAATGCACTGCATCATCAAGGGATCACCGTGGACGAAATGATGGTCACGGTCGACCAGCAGAACGGCGGCAACGCGCAGAATTCAAACCAGTCACCGCATGAAGCGGCGGCATCCATCCCCTACACCGGAGCCGCGCAACGCGCGCCCGAACCCGCGGCGGCGGCCCCGGCGTTCATGCGGCGTCCGATCGGCAACCACAGGGTAAGCGTCACGGCGTAAAGGAGCGAGAACCATGATAGTAAATTCAAGCGCTGAAACCACCGCAACGCCGCAAACAAAGGGAGCCGGCAGTTTGCTTCCCGGCGGCACCGCGGCCTCCTCACAGGCAACCCTGAGCAAAGATCAATTCCTGAAACTGCTCATCGAGCAGCTGAAGCACCAGGATCCGCTCTCTCCGATGCAGAACACCGAGTTCACCTCGCAGATGGCGCAGTTCAGCCAGCTTGAACAGCTCTACAACGTGAACACCAACCTGAACACGATGGCGCAGGCCAGCATTTCACAAAACAACGCACAATCACTGGGCCTGATCGGCAAACAAGTCAAAGCGGCGGGCAACAGCGTTGATGTATCGAACGGCGCCGCATGCGCCCTGAGTTTCAACCTGCCGCAGGCGGCCACCGACGCCGCCGTCAGCATCAGCGATGCAAATGGCAACGTGGTGGCCACCATCGACGCCGGCGCGAAGGCAAGCGGCGACAACACCGTGACGTGGGACGGCCGCGACGCCTCGGGCCAGCCGGTGGCTTCGGGCACGTACACCTTCAGCGTGAACGCGCACGACCTGACGGGCAACTACATCCCCGCCACCACCTACATGCTTGGCATCGTGAAATCGGTAAGCATACAAAACGGGGTTTCATACCTGAACCTCGGCAACACGAAGATACAGTTGGGCGACATCATGGAGGTCAGCCAGCCAAGCACGGCGGCGCCTTCCGTGGCGGCAAAAAACATAGGCAATTTTTCGTACTAAACAAGGAGGCAGATCATGAGTTTAAACAGTGCAATGTTTTCGGGGGTCAGCGGCATTATGACGCTGGGCAATGCGATGAACGTGACGGGCGACAACATCGCCAACGTCAACACCGTCGGCTACAAGGGGAGCCGTACCGTTTTTTCGGACATCCTGTCCAATTCGCTCTCCAACGGCTCCACCACGCTGCAAATGGGACGCGGCACTTATTTGAGCGGCGTCACCCCCTCGTTCTCGCAGGGATCATTTGAAAGCACCGCCAACGCCACCGACATGGCATTGCAGGGCTCCGGCTTTTTCATGGTGAAAGACCCCGCCAACAACGCCAACTACTACACCCGCGCCGGCCAGTTCATCCTTAACAACCAGGGGCAACTGGTCAACGGTACCGGGATGAACGTGCAGGGATACCAGGTCACCAGCACGGTGAACGGCGCGGTAAACACCAACGGCCAAATCAGCAACATCAACATCGGTGGCGTGCAGTCGGTTCCCAAAGCCACCACGCAGTTCCGCATCGGCGCGAACCTCAACGCCGCCGCCAGCGCGAACGCCACCTTCAGCACCAGCTTCGATGTGTACAACAACCTCGGCGGGCGCGTAACGCTGACTTACAGCTTTACGAAAGACCCCGTCACCCCGCTGACCTGGAACTATACGGTCGCCGCCTCCTCCGGCACGGTCACCACCGGCGCGGCCGGCACCATGACCTTCAACTCCGCAGGCCAGATGGTGACGCCGGCGGCGAACCCCACGTTGGCCATCACCGGCTTCCCGACCGGCGCCGCACCGCTGACAATGAACTGGACGCTTTACAACCCGGTTGGCGGCGCGCTTTTCGGCGACATCACCAGCTACAACGCCGGATCGACCACCACCTCGATCATCCAGGACGGCTACTCGACCGGCACCCTGAAGGGTCTTTCTGTCGACAGCAAGGGGGTCATCAGCGGCCTCTTCTCCAACGGCCAAACGCAAGCGCTGTACCAGTTGGCGATAGCCGACTTCGCCAGCCCCTGGGGCCTGAGCCGTCAGGGAGGGAGCCTCTACGCCGAAACCATGCAGTCGGGCCAGCCGTTGCTGGGCACCGCCGGATCGGGCAGCCTGGGCACCGTGCTCGGCAGTTCGCTGGAACTTTCCAACGTCGACCTCGCCAGCGAGTTCGTGAAGATGATCCAGAATCAGCGCGGCTACCAGGCGAACTCCCGCATCATCACCACGGTTGACGAGATGATGACGGAAGCGGTGAACCTGAAGCGGTAAACGGATGATGTGACGCCCGCCGGATGCCCGGCGGGATCGGCACAGTGAACGGTAACGATGTACATAAAGAGTGTTAGCACGGTCAAGCATTTTTCGCCTCCTTGTTTCGACCGGCGCCTTTAAACACTGCGTCCTGTTCAACCCTCGCCGGGATTAACCCCCCGGCGGGGGCAAATAAATGTTTCTGTAATATAGAAGTTAAAAAGGGAACCGCCGTTTTTTTCTCCTTGTTTACACGGCGCGCGTCCTTTTAACTGCGTCTAAAATGCCCGGCCGGCCGCCTACCGGCCGGGCGCCCATTTTCCCCTCTTCTCCATCTTCTCCCTGTTGCCTTCGCCCTGTTATCCCTGCGCAAACGGACATCTGCCCTGGTAGGGGCGGCACTCATGCCGCCCATAGGCGCGAAGCACCAACCCCGTCGG
This sequence comes from bacterium, assembly GCA_021815535.1. Classification (GTDB taxonomy): domain Bacteria; phylum Nitrospinota_A; class UBA7883; order JACRGQ01; family JACRGQ01; genus JACRGQ01. The sequence continues at coordinate 796 of JAKAGL010000004.1, read as the reverse complement.
CCCGGCGGGCCGATGGCGGAAAGGTAAGGGCAGGTTTGACACCTGCCCGTACACCATCCCTCCCACCGGCAGGGAGAGAGTTCTGAAAATATTTCTGGATCCCCGCCTGCGCGGGGGTGACACACAGGGATAATTTCAGCATTTACCGGCGCGGCGGGGCACCTGTTTTTCGCTTCTTTTCCACCCTTGCCATACCGGTTGCCATCCATAACGATGCCCGTTGTAAACTGAAATCACCGACTATCATTAAGGAGATACGATCATGAGCGGCATCGGGCATGCCATCGAACATCCGGGAACGGTGCTGCGCGAGGAATATCTTCAGCCGATGGGAATAACCCAAAGCCGTTTCGCGCGCGAGATCGGCATCAGCTTTACCCGCGCCAACGAGCTGATAAACGGAAAACGGGGCTTTACGCCCGATACCGCCCTGCGGGGGGCGAAATATCTGGGCACCTCGCCGGAATTCTGGATGAACTGGCAGGCAACCTACGACCTCCAGCGCGCCCGCAAAGAGCACGCCGGCGACTATCGCAAAATAAAAACCGTCACCGCCGCGTAGGCACCTTTGACGCCCCTCCTTTTGCCAAAGGGATGTGGGAGGGAGTGGCGGAATAAAAATACGGCAGCGAAGCCAGCCGCACGCCAACTTTTCAATCCGTTTCATGCGCCTCTGATTTCCCCGATCTTTCGCCACTTTCCAAATTTTTAGCCGAGCGAGTCTACAGCGAATTTTTTTATTCTTGTCATACGACCATGTGTTTATATTCGCTATTTCCATATGTACACTTCATAA
>JAKAGL010000155.1 GCA_021815535.1 bacterium | reverse complement strand
TTGCCCATCATTGAAAAGGAGTCGGGCCTCAAGACGGGGGCCGGATTCGGCCTCTGCTCGAACCCTGAGTTTTTACGCGAAGGAAGCGCCATTGACGATTTCATGAACCCCGACCGTATCGTCATCGGCGGCACGGACCCGAAAACCCTGGAGAAAATGCGGCGGTTATACGCATGGACAAGCGCAACGGTGGTGGAAACAAACCCCCGTACCGCTGAAATGATCAAATACACTGCCAACGCGCTTCTGCCGTTGATGATTTCCTTTTCGAATGAGATCGCCAATCTTGCAACCGCCGTTGGCGGCATAGATATACGCGATGTGATGAAAGGGGTGCACCTCGACTACCGCCTCAATCCGGTTGTGGGCGGCAAGAGAGTGAACCCCGGCATGTTGAGCTATCTGGAAGCCGGCTGCGGATTTGGCGGCAGCTGCTTCCCCAAGGATGTAAAAGCGCTGGACGCGTTCGCCCACCGTAAAGGAATGGGCCACGGGATTCTGGATGAAATTACGAAGGTCAATGAAGCCCAACCTTTCAAAGTGGCCAAATTGGTAATGGAACGGCTGGGGAATATCAGCGGAAAGAAAATAGCGGTGTTGGGGCTGGCCTTCAAACCGGAAACCGACGATACGCGCGAAAGCCCTTCCATCCCTCTGGTACGCGAACTGTTGCGTCATGGTGCGCACGTAACCGCACACGATCCGATCGTTCGCGTAGAATTCAACAAATTTCCCGGCTGCGAAAACCTGTCCCACGCCGCTTCGTGGCGCGACGCGGTCCGCGGTTCCGAAGCCGCGGTCATTATGACCCGGTGGGATCAATTTAAAGAGATCACCGCACCTGAATTGATGGCGCTGATGAAACGGCCGTTCTTGGTGGATACCCGCCGCATGTTGAAAAAGGAACATTTCGTATCCATCGAATACGCCGGAATCGGATATCGTCCAGCGGACGGCTGACGCCAATGAAATCGCTCCACGTCAATTTCTCCCGTTCATGGGGCGGGCTGGAAAAGAACTCCTACGATCTTGCCGTCAATCTGCACCGTGCGGGGCACGAGATCCTGTTTGTCTGCCGCGCCGGTTTTCCAATCGAGCGGGAACTGGTGGCCAACGGCATTCCCCATATCGCATTTAAGAACATTGTCGCCTATGCAGACCTGCGGGTTATGATCAACCTTTGGGGGATCATCCGGTCCAAAAAGTTCAAGGTTGTGCAGGTGACGCATACCGAGGATCTCGGACTGGTTATTCCTGTCACAAAACTCCTTCGGGATGTAAAAACATTCCTTTGGCTCCAGATGCTGGTTCCCGGCCCCAAGAAAGATGCCTACCATCGGTTCGAATATCGCCATATCGCTAAAATATTTGCTTGCTCACCGGTGTTGGCGGAAACGGCGCTTAAAAACCTTCCGATAACCCCGGATCAAATAAGCATTGTCGCTTACGGCCTTGATACCGGTTTATACCATCCCGGCCGTGACGAGGAGTTCCGCAAAAACAATCTCGGATTCAGTGCTGACAACCGGGTGCTCGGCATACTGGGAAGGCTTGACCCTTCCAAGGGGCAGATGGAGGCGGTGCGGGCAATGCCTGACGTTTTGGCAAAACATCCCGAAGCCCGGCTGTTGCTGGTGGGGGATGAAACGGCCCACGCCGGCGTTGGGGGCGAAAAAAACCGCTTGGAAGATGAGATCACCCGGCTCGGTCTGGCAGGTAAAGTAAAATTTATCGGCGACCAGCGCGGGGCCGACCAGGCCCGTGTGCTCAGCTGCTTTGACGTGTTCCTATCCCCTTCCCACTTCGAAACCTGTTCCACCAGCATGATGATGGCGGAGTTGTGCGCCATCCCGATTATCGGCACCAATGCAGGCGGCACTCCTGCCCAACTTGGATATGGCACATACGGAACGCTGGTGGAGCCGAAAAACCATAACTCGCTGGCAGAGGGAATCATCCGTGTGCTGGACGATATGGAAACGGCGAATACCAAAGCGCGGGTTAATCTTCCCGGTGCGCTGGAACGCTATTCGAAAGGGGTGGTCATAAAAAAGGTATTGGGGCTTTACGCCGACGCGCCAGGCCGCCCATAGAACTACCCTTCCCCCCCCTTTCCTTCCAGCAACCGGTCGATATCGATCTCGTAGGTCTTGATCTTGTCCTGCAGGTTCTTCCGCGCAAGCTCTATCATGTCGGCCGTGCGTGAAATATTCCCTTTATTCATCATCAGGGCCTTTTCCAGGTACTGCCTTTCGAATAGATGTTTGGCGTCTTTCAAGGTTGGCAATTCCTCTCCGCCGGCAATCGAAATTCTTTGAGGCCCTTTGCTGATGTTATCGGGAAGGTCGGCCAGATCCAACATGGGCCGGTTCGCCAACACCACCCCCCGTTCAATCACGTTCTGGAGTTCCCGGATGTTGCCGGGCCAATCATAGTTGCCCAGCGCGCGCAACGCCTTGTCCGAAATGCCCACGATGTTCTTGTTCATATCGGCTTTGTATTTTTCGATGAAATACTGCGCCAAATCCGGAATATCGTCTTTACGTTCGCGTAACGCCGGCATATTGATGGAGATCACGTTGAGGCGGTAGAAAAGGTCTTCACGGAATTTTCCCCGTTTGACCTCTTCGGCAAGATTTTTATTTGTGGCCGTAATGATCCGCACATCGGTCTTCACGGGCTTGGAACCGCCTACCCTGTCGAACTCCCGTTCTTGCAGGACGCGCAACAGCTTGACCTGGATGGCAGGAGATATGTCTCCAATTTCATCCAGGAAAAGAGTACCTCCGTCGGCAATCTCGAAGCGCCCTTTCTTCTGGACTATCGCCCCGGTAAAGGCCCCCTTTTCATGGCCAAACAGTTCGCTCTCCAGCAATGATTCCGCCAGGGCGGCGCAATTCACCTTGACGAATGGCCCTCTTTTCCTGCCGCTGGCATTATGAAGCGCGTTGGCGACCAGTTCTTTGCCGGTACCGCTCTCCCCCATGATCAGCACTGTGGCGTTCGTATTGGCAACGCTTACCACAAGTTCCTGAATTGCCCTTATAACCGGTGTATTGCCTATCATCAGGTTGCCGTGCCGCACCCGATCCAGCTCTTCCCGCAGGTTGGTGTTTTCTTTCCGCATATTCACGTAGTCTAGGACTTTCCTGACTTCCAACACCAGGTCATCGTCTTCAAACGGTCTCTGGATATAGCTATGTGCCCCTTTTTTCATCGCCTCCACCGCGGGTTTTACGGTTCCGGCGCTGGTAACGATGATCACTTCGGTATCCGGCCAGGATTCTTTGACCTTTTCAAGAAGCTGAATGCCGTTCATCTGCGGCATCATCAGATCGCTGATGACCAGATGAACCCGCTCTTTTTCCATCTTCACAAGCGCCTCCATCCCGGAGAGCGCGGTAATGTTCCTGAATCCGTGGCGCTCCAGCATCAGGCTGATCAGGTCCAGGTTGTCCTGATTGTCATCCACCACTAATATGTTTTCCATGGTATATCCAAATGATAATATACTTTGCATACAAGATATAAGAGGAATCCGGCGGGATAATTTATGCATGAATAGCCAACTTAGCAATGCCATGGTACTGCTGGTGGATGACACCGATTCCAACCTTGAATTGCTGACCCTGATCTTTGAAAGGGAGGGAGCACGGACGCTGCGGGCCAGCAATGGTTTTGAAGCCCTCCAACTCGTCAAAGAACACAAAACAGAGATTGATCTCATTGTTACGGACATCAGGATGCCGCGCATGGACGGCATCATACTTACTGGCAAAGTGCGCGAAATACTCGATCAGCGGGTTCCCATCATATTGCTCACCGCCGACATGAAAACCGACGAACAACTCCTTGCCGGCCTTTCCGCCGGAGCGAACGATTACCTGAACAAACCGGTGAACGAACTGGAACTAAAAGCCCGTTCCAGTTCCATGCTCCGTTTAAAACGCGCGTTCGATGAAAATATCGCCCTGCAAAAATCGCTTGAAATCAAGGTAGTGGAGCGCACCATTGAGATCGAGCAAACCCGCGACCTGGCGATGTTCGGCTTCGCCAAGCTTGCGGAGCACCGCGATCCCGAAACCGGCGGCCACCTCGAACGGATACGCGAATATACCGGAGCGCTCGCCGGGCAATTGCGTAAAAGCGGACCTTACCGGAATGAAATTGATGATGCGTTCATCACCACCATCCGGCGGGCTTCGCCGTTGCACGACATTGGCAAGGTTGGAATACCTGATGCCATTTTGCTCAAACCGGGAAAGCTCACCGCGGAAGAGTTCGAAATAATGAAACAACATTCCGTCATCGGCGGATGGACACTTGAAGAATCGGAAAAACGTCTCACCATCAACAGTTCGTTTCTTCATATGGCAAAAGAGATCGCGTACTGCCATCACGAAAAGTGGGCGGGAAACGGCTATCCCGCCGGGCTTAAAGGAATAGAAATTCCATTGGCGGCACGCATCATGGCCCTGTCGGATGTGTACGACGCCCTCATATCCAAACGGGTCTACAAACCCCCCATGACGCACGATATAACCCACCGGATCATTTTGGAAGGAAGCGGCTCACATTTCGACCCCGCCGTGGTGGAGGCCTACCAAGCCATCGAATCGGCATTTGTCAACATAATGAACCGGTTTAATGACTGACATGATCCAATCAGCTGTTCTGGCCGCCGCGAAACAACTTGTGAAACGGGGAGAAACCGTCTGCGCCGCCGTTTCCGGAGGGCCGGATTCAACAGCCCTGCTTTTATTGCTTCACGAGCTCCGGGCCCGGCTTGGTATATCGATCACGGCCTTGCACATAAACCACGGCTTGCGTGGCGCGGAATCGGACGACGATGCCCGCTTCTGCAAGGAGCTTTGCGGCCGGCTTGGCATTCCTTATTATGAACAGCGCATTCAGCTTGACCGTTATATCGACGCCGCCGGAGGGTCGGTGCAATCTGCCGCGCGTGACTTGCGCTACCTCATTTTTCGCCGCACCGTCGAGAGGGGACGCGCCAATGTGATCGCCACCGCTCACACGGCCGACGACGTTGCGGAAACGTTTCTTTTGAACCTTCTTCGCGGCGCCGGACCGCGGGGGCTTTCGGGCCTGCCGAAAACGCGCGGCGCCCATGTGGTACGCCCGCTTACCGCTGTCCATAAAGCGGAACTTTTGGCGTGGCTTGATGGCATTGGACAACCCTACCGGACCGACAGTTCAAACTTCGCGAACAAATACGCGCGCAACCGGGTGCGCAACCAGCTGATACCTTATCTGGAGCGGGACTATAATCCAGCAGTACGCGCCGCGCTCCTTAAAACCGCTACAATATTCCACGATGCGCAGGAATTTCTGGCCGCCAGCGCCAAAGAAACCGCCTCGAGCATCGGCACTCAACTTCCGGAAGGAGGGTTATCCTTCCCCTGCGTCCTTTTCGCGCCGCTTCCCGTGGCGTTGCAACGCGAAGTGATCCGCCGTGCACTCGGCTCCGCGCGCAAGCATCTGATGGGGATAACTTTCGATAATCTGGAAAATCTGCGCCGTCTCGCCGCGGGGGATATGCCAGACGGTGAAATCACCCTTAAAGGAATTCGTGCCCGCACGGCGCACGGTGTCTTCTACTGCCTTCGCGCGCCGCTGGCCATCCCTCGCTTCGCCTATGCTTTGCCGCTGCCGGGCCATATTTCCATCACAGAAACCGGTGCATTGATCAGTGTGGAGGTAACGGAAAGGCCTACTCACTCTTTCGATCCCGCTTGCGCAACCGTTTACATTGACGCCGGAATGCTGCCACCCGGCGCGGAGATACGGAACCGCCGCGCAGGTGACATCTTCACCCCCCTGGGGGCGCCCGGAACGCGGAAGCTGAAAAAATTTTTCATCGATGCGAAAATCCCGCGGTGGGAACGTGACGGTATCACCCTTCTGGCAACGGGAAATGAGGTGTTGTGGATCGCCGGTGTCCGACTCTCAGAGCGGGTGAAGATAACCCCGCAAACAAAACGGATATTGAAACTTCAGCTGCGGACGGGCGCCGCTACAGCGCCTCGATAAGCGTGACACTCTGCTCCTTTAGCTTTAACGCCATGTTCACCGCGATACGCCTGATAAACTTAAGCTGCGTTTCAACAGGCATGTACTCC
>JAKAGL010000154.1 GCA_021815535.1 bacterium | reverse complement strand
GATCTGTTCCAACCAAGCATGCTCACCAGCGAATCAAATTTGCGACCGCTGTTGATCACGGCTTCGGCATGATTGCGAATAAGAGCCACCCGTTCGGCCAAAGTATCGTCATTCGTCGTTACGATCCCGCCTTCGCCGCATTGGATATGCTTGTTGCAGTTGAGGCTAAAAACCCCCAAGTCGCCCAAGCCCCCGGTATATTTATCCCCGAATTTCGCCATGGGCGATTGAGCTGCGTCTTCAACCACCTTTAATCCATGCTTTTTAGCTATCGCCATGATGTGGTCCATTGGTGCAGGATGGCCAAAAATATGAACCACATATATCGCCTTGGTTCGTGGTGTGATCTTGCGTTCAACATCATCTGGATCGAGGTTGAAAGTTACCGGATCAACGTCAGCAAAAACCGGTATGGCGTTATACGCCAAGATGGCCGATGGCGTAGCTGACATGGTGAAAGGGGTGGCGATCACCTCATCGCCGGGCCCGAACCCGCAAGCACCCGCAGCGGCAAAAAGCCCTGATGTGGCGCTATTTACGGCCAAAGCATATTTAACACCAAAAAAAGCAGCCCATTCCTTCTCAAGGGCCTGGACCTCAAGTCCGCCCATAAAATATTGATTATTAGTGCCTTCGTACTCTGAAAGGATCCCACGATCCATTACCTTCATGACGGCCTGTTTTTCTTCACCGCCCGTCGTGACGTGCGAAAGGTACGGCTTTGTCCTTACCGGTGAACCCCCGAAGATGGCTAACTTTTCCACTTAAAATCCTTCTTGATTTTGATCTTCTTTTGTTTCTTGTAAGATTCTTCGATAGCACGCAATATTGAATCAGTATAGCAATATTGCTTAAGTGAAAACAAGGATTCACGCCCTTCTTCATATGCTTTGATCAGATCATCAAATGCATGATAAAGCGCTCTCCCAACGGTGCTGGTGTATAATGGCTTCCGTTCCTTCAATTCGAAAGCCCCCCCTTCGGCCCGGTTAGGGGCGCGCTTAAAAAATTTGAATTCCAGCCCTTCATGCAAAATAGTGATCCGGCCCCCCTTGCCCAACACATCCACCTCAAAAAGACGGTAATCGGTAAAATCGACTGTTTGAACGAATGCCGTAACACCGCATATGAATTCCACAACGACATCATACGAGGGCTCCGTTGAATCATGAAAATAATGTCTGTCGACGGCAAGTACCTGATGTACTGGTCCCAATAACCACACTAGATATGAAAATAGATGTGAGCCTTGGTTGAAAAGTCCCTTTCCGAGGTATGCATGAACAGCAGTTATCGGCCCAAAAGTGCCCTTTTGCATCAAATCACGCACCCTTAGGTGTGAGAGATCGAAATTACGATAAACATTCACAGCGGTAGTGGTCTTGCTCTGATTGGTCATAATGACCATCCGCCGCAATTGTGCAGGTGTTTCAGCTACCGGTTTTTCACACATTACCATCGGCACCCGGCCAGCAGCCTGCTGGAATATCTCCGGCGTACTTTTGTGACCGGTGGCAATTACCAAAATATCAAGATCTTCCAATTCCATCATTTCTTTGACAGATCCGTAGACATTGGTGCCTGGCCATCGCCTTGAAAATTGAGACCGCCGTTGAAGAGACGAATCCGCGGCCGCGACAAGCGCGACCTGCGGATGATGGGTCAGCGTATAAGCATGAGTAAGGTACTCGTAGAATTTCCTGGCTTTTTTATCTGTCTCGTACAGGCTGGCAATTCTTCCACAACCCGCAATACCAGCCCGATAAAGACCCCGCCCTTCAGCCATTACTTTGAAAGGGCGTGGTGGAACCGGTTACGGAGAAATGCCTGATTCTTTTTTTCTTTTGCGGTGATGACTTTTTCGGGAGAGCCGAGCAGTTTCCCCATTATCCGTACCTGTTCGGTCATTGCAAACAACTCTTCAGGGTCGGCGGAAAGAATATGGTCAGTTCCCTCCATTGCCTTGTCGAGGGTAACGTGCTTTTCAATAACCTCCGCTCCGCGCGCGGCTGCGGCCACCGGAGCCAGAATACCGATGGTGTGGTCGGAATATCCTATCTTTGCATTCGGATATCGTTTTCGCAGTGTGTCCATCATCCTCAAATTCACGTTCTGATACTGAAGCGGATACTCGGAAACGCAGTGCATCAAGTACACATCAACTTTGTCAAGCAATGCAATCGCCCGATCCAACTCTTCAAAACTACACATTCCGGATGAAATGAAAACCCGCTTCATTATCTGGTTGAGATACTGCAACATTTCTTCGTCGGCGATCAGGAATGACGCAACCTTTGCCTCCTCGACGCCGTGGCGTTTGAGAATCTCCGCTTCGTTCCGGTCCCACGGGGTGCAAAGGAATTTTATACCATGTTTCCTGCACTCATCAATGAGCATCTTGATCTTTTGGTCATCCAACTGCACTCTGAAAAACCAGTCACGTTCGGGATCATCATTAGCGGTTTTGGCGGCATTATAGAGTTGAAACTTCGCATAATCGCATCCGGCGCGGGCCGCGATGGCGATCAGTTCCTTTGCCCACTCCATATTGCCGCAATGATTTTCACCTATCTCCGCTATAACAATGGCCATGTGTTCTCTTCCTTAATTAATCGTATTACCGGTCATATTTCCCGAGAAATGAATTCCCGCGTATCGTGCGCTCTCCGTCCTGCCGCAGTTTCCATTTCAAAAAACATATCTAATACCTTTCGAGGGATTTTCCAATAGTCGACGAGCCGAATATCAAGATGGCTGCCGGTAAACCCCCACTTGTTCCACTCTTCCTGCGAGATCCCGGAGAACGTGCCTGGATATGGCGCATAGAGGCTCACAACATATCCTGCGGCATCCAATTCGCGGGTCTTTTCAAACATAAGCTTATACTCATCCTCCGTCATCCACATACCGCCCAACAGCATGTAGAGTACAGGCTGAATGCCAATTTCCTTGAGTTTGCGCACCCATATTTTAGCATCTTCAAATGTTACTCGCTTAGTGTTCGCCTGATAACCATCCAGTGGGTTTTCCAATCCCAACTTGATGCTTGTGCAGCCGGATTCCGCCAAGGTCGCCACCAATTCATCACTCAAGCTGTCGAACCTGCTTTCTATACGCCACTTAATGTCTGGCAACTGCGCATGGAATTCATGGCAAAAGCGCGTGGTAATTTTCTGGAAACCGGTAAAATTGGCGTCAGTAAAGTAGATGTTGTTCAGGCCATATCGGTCACGCCGCATGCGGACATCCTCAATGACCGAGTCAAAGGGACGAAAACTCACTCGGCCGGTATTCAAAAATGCGACTTGGCAAAAATTGCATGTCCCCTCGCATCCCCGCCGGACATAAAGGGTGTCATAGCTCTTTTTGCTGAAATATCCCAACAACCGTTCCTCCGGATAAAAATTGGCAATCTTCGCCAACGTTCCCGCCGTGGCAAGCCCTCCGGATACTCGGCCGGTGGGGCGCTCTTTTAGAAGCATGTGCCAAATCTCTTCCGCTTCTCCATCAATCACTACATTGAAATCGCCTATATCGGCTCCTACCAAGGAACCGTAACCAATGATATAAGCTGATGGATTGATTTGGCGGACGATCCGTGCCGCTTTGAGGCTGGATCCCCAGATCCCGCTATCCTTCGAGGCGTTCACCACATCGCCGCAGGTTATCAATACAACTTCGGGCATCCTCTTTTCAATAACGCCGGCCATTCCTTCCCATATTGCATCTCCTTCCAGACGATTATAAAAATCTATGGAATTAAATATCATGTCATAACGTGAGATATAGGTCTCACTGGGATGGCCATCGGCATTATAAACCTTGGATTCCATCTCCCACGCCGCGCACATCTCCGCCAGGGTCGTTACGCTCAGGTTCAGACGGTTGTTATGGCTTCCGTGCAGCTTAAAATAAGGGGGCGTGATAAAAAGAATGCTTGATGGCAACGTCTTCCTCGAGAACTCGTGCAACGCATTCCCAGTTTGCGAAACACCGCCTTCTAGACCCGCCAGTATTTTTTCCGGCCTGATTGGCCCCCCCACCAGCACCCTTTGCGCATGCAGCCCTAATTTATGGGCCAGCATTATATCGTCTTCGTACGAGTCGCCTATCAAGAGAGTGGTGCTTGCATTCAGTGTCCCGTCCGCCGTCATTTTCTCCAACATCGCATCCTTGGTTGCGCCTTTAGAGCAGGAGAAATGCAATTCATCAAAGAATGGTTCGATTTTTTTAGTGATATGCGCCTCCTGATACCACCAGAGGTTCGATACAGCGATCATGCGGTACCCTTCACCGGAAAGCGATTTGAGAAGTTCCTTGGCACCGGCGATCCATCGCGCCGCGCGCATGTCCATCTTGCGATAATCATTAAAAAAACTTTCGAGTTCCTCCTTCTCATGCTCAACAAGAGTGACATAGCTTCCCGGCTGTGAGACATCCATGAGCGCCTGGATAAAGGCAAGAGCTGAATCAAATCTCATCCTGATAAGCTGATCGCGTTGCCGATCGCTTATTCCAGGAAAGTGGGCATGTTGGTAAAATAACGTTATGAGTTCGTCTGGCATCCCAACGAACAGCGTTCCCCATAAATCGAAAACTATCGTGTCTATTTTATTTTTTGCCATGAATGAGCCACCTTCCTGTTCATTACGAAATAAACTTTAACATAATCGGCACAGCATTTTAAGTAGCAATTTTCCAATGATAGGCCCACATAGGCCTGCCGCGGAATTGACTATTTTGACAGCGGTCTATATAATCCGATTACTGAAATAGTGGGTAGAGTCACCCAAGATGATCGCATCCAAGGGATTTCCTAAAGAAAGCTTTTCCTTGATCGTTAGGTCTACATGAAAAAGATTGCATAAGGTTCTTCAATATTGGCATGACCTTTTACCATTCCAGCCTCGACTTGAATGACACTTTGATTACTTGCGCTCTTGTATACACGGTCGACGCGCGCGTACATCCCCTTCTACGGCATGGTAATAGGGCATGACCCCGGGAAATACCCAACTGGATCTGGTTTTTGACCTTTTTAAATCGGGTCTAGCAGTTGCGGCCATTTATGCGGTTTTTTTCATTTTTCGCAAGTATTTTGTATCCCCCTATCTCGCTCTCCGCAAATCCTTCAAAACCCACTGCACTGCTATCAGCTGGACGATCTACCTTTTAATGTTCTGCGCTGGGATTACGGTAATTTACATAAACCGATATTCATGGATATTCAACGCGGGGGATGCGGCAGAACTGATCCAGACGATGTATAGCGCTTCGTATGGACCGCATTTGACCCAGTCCATCTTCTATTACGGCACCGGCTACTATGAAACCGCACCGCTGTATTGGTATGCATCCACTCTGGTCATGAACCTCTGGATAACGCCGCTCTTTATTTTCGCGCCGTTCTTCAAGCTGATGCCACACACCCCAATGCTGACGTTCATGCTTTATTTCTGGATATACATTTTTGGTGGAGTTTCATTCTATTTCATCGCGCGGAAGATCACCAACAACGCACTGATCAGCGGATACCTGCTCCTCCTGTTCATTCTTTTCCCTCCCCTTCAACGAATGGTCGTTTACAAAGGGACTTACGACGTATTCGCCCTCACGTTGCTTCTATGGGCATGCTATGCCCTATACCGGAACAAGGCTGTTCCGTTTTTCATTGTCATGCTGTTCACCGCTGGTGTTGGCATGGTCACGCAATACACCGTCATCGCGTTGGCGCTTTCCGCTTTCGCCATTCACCGTGAGCGCAAATATGCCTTCATGGCTGTTTTCTTTGTCGCGTTAAACCTGCTCTCCATGTACCTGCTTTCCCTTGTCCGGTTCTGCATGCTTGGAGAACAACTAAACCCTTTCGAGGGAATGTTCTATAAACTGATTTCGCGCCATCACTATAGTTTCCTTCCCACCTTGCTGTCTAACGTGGGTGTAGAATCCATCAACGTTCTTATATTTATCATCCTCCTTAATCCACTTTTGGTGTTTTTTGGAGCGCGAGATAGTTTTGTGCGCCTATTGGCCCTTTCCATGACGCCTGCGATACTGCTTACCGCGCTACGTAGCGCGAACTTCACAAACCATCACAATGTGGATATTATCGCCATACTTTTCTTCACCTGCATTTTGCTATACCGGGAGGCCATTTGTCGCTACATAAATCC
>JAKAGL010000153.1 GCA_021815535.1 bacterium | reverse complement strand
GAAACCGAACGATACCTGCCACGAGGTGTTGCCGTACAGCGGGTCATACGGGGAGAGCGAAACAAGATCGACCAGTTTCACGCCTTCCAGTATCGTCTTGCCCGTTTGGTTGTAGTGCCGCACGCTGGTCTCGAAATAGATGATCTGGGAATTATCGGCGTAGCCGGGGGCGTACGACATAAGGTCATGGTACGTGGGCCGGTAGGAAATGAATTCGAATGGCCCGGCGTTGTTCGCCCCGCCGCCCAGTGAAAGTTTGTTGCTGTCATGCCCCTGTTCGGGCCCGCGTTCCACGGGGACGCTGTCGTCCGCGGTTCGCTGCGGCAGGCGGGCGCGCTCCATCAGGATGGCGCGGTTCTGCCTGAGCAATCCTTCATCCTCGCTCTTGCGCGAGCGCATGACCTGATATTGCCGATAGTCGAGGTATGCGTCCAGCACGGCGGCCTTTTCGCCATCGCCCAGCCTTCCGTACGCCGCCGATGGCGCCAATTCGTTTGCCTTAAGGATATCCTTGAACGCCGCCGCCTGCCCTACGCTGAACGCATGCCGCCGCTGGTCAAGCTGGTGGATGAGCGACGGGCGGTACACCCTCGCCGTCACCAATCCCTCTTCCGCGCACACCGCTTTTACGGTTTTGGTGGGAACGGTGGCAACGGGAAACTGCTCCGTCAAATGCAGCGCCGGATTGGCAACCTCGATTAGCGCCAGCATCTCAAACGCGCAATTTTCGCGGAAATAGAAATACTGAAACCGCGCCTCCCCCACCTCCCACAGGTGCAGCAGCAAAACATGAATCTGTTGCGGGTCAAGCGCCAGTTGATATTCCCACATGTCGCGGGCCTCTATATTGCTGTACTCCTGCACCTTCATGTAATAGGGGAATGTGGAGTAAACCCCCGGGAAAAGGCCGAACATCCCTTTGTACGCCATCAGGATGGGATTGTCCGTATTCATGTTGGCGGCGTAGTTGACGCCATAGTTCAGCAGCACCTGGTTGGAGTTCTCGCCTTTTTTGTCGAGGCGCAGCAGCGTGTGGCCGAACATGGATGCGGGGCTTGCCATGTAGTATGAAGCGTACACCAGCGTGACGCGGTTCACGTCCAACGAGGCCATCCAGTGATCTTTCCGCGCGCAGACCGGCCGGGGTAGAAGAGTTTGGTCGATTTCCAGCTTTTCCGAAAGCCAGAGACGCCGCGCGGGAAAATTGCACAAGGGATGTTCTTCACCCGCTTTCAGGGCATCGATCGGCTTGAAGAGGCTGCGGATCGTTTCCTTCAGTTCGCTTTCCGGGTCGGTTCTGCCATCCGGCGAGTTGAAAAACGCCGGCTCCATGACTTCGCTTGTAAACCCACCCAGCAATCCCCGCTTGTAATGCAGCAATAAGTGCCAGTACCGTTCATCCCACAGTTTTTTCCCTTCGGCCGCGCCAACCAGCCGCTCGGCATATTCCTTGACCGCCGCCGCATCCGCCCTCGCCTTCGCGGGATGACACAGCGCCAGCAGCAGAAGGAAAAGCGCCTGCCAACGCTTGGGGAAGCCTGTTTTGAACATGTTAAAAACGGTCATGGGTGTGTCGGAACAAAAAAAGGGCGCCATGTTTTGGCGCCCCTTTTTTATTGCCGAAAATGGGTTCAGGAATTGGAGCCCAAACCCTTTACGAGAGCCGAAAGCATCTCGGTGGAGGTGGTGTTGTTTGAAGCAAATATCTCGCTGTAATGGGCGCGGCTGTATGCGCCCAATTTGGCCTTGTCACAGTTCAAGAGGCCCGCGAGGGTATCGAGGTGCTCGCCGGAACCGATTGCCATTTCTTTCGTCAGGCTGTCGTAGTTCTTGGCGGAATAGGTGTCCGCTTCCTTGCTGGCGACCACCAGGCCGGTTGCGTCGCAGTTGAGGGTGCCGGTGCTGATACCGAAGGTCTGGTTGGCCAAGGTGCCGTTGGTGGTGGCGGCAAGGATCTGGCTGACCTTGTCTTGCTTTCCCTGGAAGATCAAATTGCCGACGCCGCAACCGGCCGCACCATAGCCGCCCGCAAAAGCTGAAGATGTGATGCCCATCGAAAGAACAATAGCCCCGAGAACGATCATTTTCTTCATCGAATTGCCTCCTGTAAAAGTTTGTTTATGACACATATTACTGGGTCATTATACTATCGATTTTCTTTTTGCGGTTTTTTTTCCGTTTCTGGGATGTTTATGCGGAAGCCATGCGTGAAAAATCGTCCACGCCTGTCCATGCCTCTCTAAATAGCGGTGACCGTTGCTTCGGCGAGGGCGGTGGATCTGTTGATGGTGAGCGAGAGGTTGCCCATGCGGTTGTCGGTGGCGCCGGGGCCGGCGCAGCATGAGGGGACGGCTTCTTCAAAGCTGATGCCGCAGGCGATATGCAATGCGCCCCCTTCATCTTGTACGTCGATCTCATACAGCGAGAACGGGCCGTCCTTGTAAGGCCAGCCCCCTTTTTTACACAGCGTTTCCAGCGGCAGTTTCCAGAGGTTATCCAACAGTTCGTGCGCCAGCGTTTCGGCAAACGTCTCCGTGCCGTGGGCGGCAAGCGATTTCGGGAGCATGAGCGGTTCGCTCATTCCTCGTCCCCATAAATCTCGGCGAGCAGTTTTTGCGCCAACGGATGACCGGCGATGGAGCTTTCGATGGCGCTGGCGGCTTCGCTGGCCGGTTCTCGCATCCCGTGTGAAAGGTATATCTGTCCCGCCCGGTAAAACCATTCCACCGACCGCTCGTCGCTGGCTTCTACCCCAACGCCGTTCTGGTACATTACGCCCAAATTGAAGGCCGCTTCGGCAAGGCCCCCTTCCGCCGCCTCTTCGAACAGCGAAATGGCGCGGTTGAAATCCTGCCGCACCCCGTGTCCGTTATAGAACATCAGGGCGAGGTTGTAGGCCGCCCCGGCGTGGCCGTTTCCCGCCGCCTCTTCATACCAGCGGGCGGCATCGAGGTAGCTCTGCTCCACCCCATTGCCGTTGAAATACAATCCGCCCAACGAGTTTTGCGCCTCCGCCAATCCGGCATCGGCGGCGAGTTTGAACAGTCGTTTAGCCTCTTTATAATCCTGCCGCGTGCCGTGTCCGGCGCAGTGCATCAAGGCGAGATTGCTCTGAGCTTCGGGCAGGCCCTCATCGGCGGCCTTTTTAAACCAATCGGCGGCCTCGTGGGCATCCTGCTTTACCCCTGCGCCGTTGTGAAGCATCAGGGCGAGATTGTTGGCGGCCCACACGTGCCCCTGTTGCGCGGCGGCGCGGAACCAGCGGGCCGATTCCGTCAGATCCTGTTCCACCCCTTCGCCGGTGCGAAGCAGTTCCGCGAGGAGGTACTGGGCATTCACATCCCCCTGCTGGGCAAAGGCGCGGATCTGTTCCACGTTCAGGTTATCGGGCAAGGGAGAGTTTTGTTGGTTCTTCAAGAGCTATCGCCTTTATGTTCATTGTTCAGCAAAAGGGTAAATGATACGGCGCGGCGGCGCAAGGGAATATCGGCCCCGCCGGGCTTTTACGCCCACTACAGCGGGCGGCCCCCCGGACTTTTCGAAAAGAAAGCTGTTATTTGAAAAGCGCTTCCGCGATCTTCTTTTTAAGATCGTCCAGCCCTTCTCCGGTGACGGCGCTGAGGCCGAGTGCATTGTGGCGGCGGCAGATGTTGCGCGCCTGTTCCGCGTCGACCAATTCTATTTTATTGAAAACCGTAATGAGGGGAATGTCGGCCAGGCCGATATCCTCGATGATCTCTTCGGTGACTTTCATGTGAGCGTCCAGCTCTGGGTTCGAGATGTCGGCGAGGTTGATGAGCAGGTCCGATTCGGCCAGTTCCTCCAGCGTGGCGCGGAATACGCCGCGCAGCGAATCCGGCATGTTGCGGATCAGCCCCACGGTGTCGCTGATGACCACCTCTTTGCCGTTCGCCAGCCAAAGCCGCCGGGTGGCGGGATCGAGGGTGGAGAACAACAGGTCCTTCACCAGCAGGTCGCTTCCGGTGAGGCGGTTGAGCAGCGTTGATTTCCCCGCGTTGGTATAGCCGAGTATCGAAACGGTTTTCACCTCGGAGCGCCCGCGTTTTTTCCGTTTTTGTTCGCGGCGGTTTTTCAGGTTTTCCAGTTCCTTTTCAAACTGGCTGATGCGCCCTTGCAGGTGGCGGCGTTGTGTTTCGGCGGTGGTTTCGCCGGGGCCGCGCAGGCCGATGCCGCCGCGGATGCGCGAAAGGGCCGATTCTTTCGCTCCCAGCCGCGGGAGCAGGTATTTCATCTGCGCCAGCTGTACACGCACCTTGCCATCGCGGCTGGTTGCCCGCTTCTCGAAAATGCCGAGGATAAGCTGTGTACGGTCGACGACTTCCAGGTCGGTGAAGTCGGAGATCGCCTTTATCTGGGCGGGGGTCAGCTCGGTGTCGAATATCACCATGTCCACCCCTAGCGAGAGCGCCTTGATCATGAACTCCTGCATCTTGCCGTGCCCCATCAGGAATTTGGGGTCGGGCACGTCGCGCCGCTGCGTTACGCGCCCCGTCACGGCGATGCCCGCGCTGCGGGCCAATTCCGACAGTTCGTCCAGCGATATGTCCATTTGCAGTTTTGGTTGGCCGGAAACGTGTATCAACAGCGCGCTCTGTTCCGTTTCGACCTTTTTGGCGACAACGGTTTTTTCCAGGTCGCGCTCCACCCGCTCTATCAGCCCCTGATACAGCTCTTCGGCCTGCGGGTGGGTAAGCCCCCCGTGCGAGGCATAACGGTCTTCTTCGCCCGCTTCGATGTCGGCAAGGTGCAGTTTTCCCGCTGTGCCGTCCGGACGCACGTCAATGCTGGCCATCGTATCGAGCCGCAGAAGCAGAAGGTCGTTCAGGTCGTCCCGCGTGATCGGCTCCCCTTTCAAATGGGTATGCACGCATCGAAAACCCGCCAGGCGTTTGCCCGCCACGCGGCGTTGCCCCAGGTTGGGGATGACGATCTGATAGTCGTTGCCCACGATGACGTGGGTGATCTTCCCCTTGCGGTCGATCAACAGGGCGATCTGCCGCCCCAACTCTGAAGAGAGTTTGACGGTGTAAAGCAGGAGTTCGTCGGTGATGAGCTGTCCGGCGGGAATTTTACGACGGTATACGCGTTCGAGGCTTTTGAGGGCCGCATGGGGCAGCCCCGCGATGTTGCCGTGAACCGTGTGGGAAATGGCTTTGCTCCTGGATTTAAAAACCGTCGAGGATAAGTCCGGCGATCCGGTCGCCCAGATAGCTGGCCGCCTCTGAAACCGCAAGATTCCGGGCCGTTTCGGCCGCCGGGATGGCGGCGCCAACGTTATAGTCCCACTGCACCCGCAGGTCGCGGTCCAGCGAAATCCCTTTTCCGGTGTTGTCGGTGAATTTGACCTTCACCATCATTTTGATGCGGTACTGGGTGACCCGGTTGAGGTTGTCAAAGGCGACCGGTTCCAGCACGTAACTTTTAATGGTGCCCAGCAGCAGGCTGTCGGCTCCGCCATTCACCACGGCCAGGCGTCCGTCCCTGATGAATGTGTCCGTCACGGCGCGCGTAACGATAATATCGAGGTTTGGCTGTTGCACGTCGTTTTCAAAAACGGGAATGCTGATGCTCTTGATGTTTTGCGGCAAAATGCTTCCCTGTCCGGCAAAATGATAGCCGCACCCATAGGTCGTTAAGGCGGCCAGCAACAAGGGGAACAACCGCTTCAAGAAGTTTTCCCGCCGCAACTGGAGCCTTGTCCGGCGGTGCAGCCGTAGCAGTGCGGCCCGGTGACGATCTGCCGTTTGGCAAGCGCATGCCGGTTCCATTCGTCGATATGGAAAGGGGCGCCGTGATTGACGCGGAGGCCGAGCATCTGGTTGAAATCGCAGTCGAACAAAAATCCGTCCCAACCGACCGAGATCATCGAGCGGCACATCACGTTTTCAGCGGCGCACGGGTTGAACGCCCCCGCAAGGCGTTGCAGATAGCCGTCAAGCGCGTTTTTGCGGACGAGGTGATCCCTGAACCGGGCGATCGGCATGTTGGTCAAGGCCAACAACCGGTTAAATGAGATGCCGTGGCTTTTGTGCAGTTCGGCGCGAAACTGCCGTTCCATCGCTTCCTGGGGGCCGGGCAGGAACGCCCCGGCCGGATTGTAAACGAGGTTCAGCGCAAGGCCGCTCCCCTCGATGCCATACCCGGTTCCGTTCAGCCG
>JAKAGL010000152.1 GCA_021815535.1 bacterium | reverse complement strand
TTTGTTCTTTATAACGCATCGGCAGTTCCCCCTTGTCCAGCCAAACCGCCTTTTAGATGGATAGCACGGATATTTTTTTCCAATTCTTTTGTGATCTGATACGTATCTCTGAAAAACATGAGAAATGATTCGGCATTGATAAATGCCTGTTTTGCCGGATCAGCAGTTTTTAGGCCGCTGCGGAGCCGTTGTATTCTGTCCATTGTTCCTTCCATCCTCCAGCGGTTTATTCCCATGTACTCCCTTTCGTGCATGATGGCGCCCAGATAATCGGCACACGCACGCCCAGAGGATTCAGCCGCCGCTTCCTCTCCCTTGTGTTGTGCTGCCATTGCCAGTTTCTCGGCTTCCTTGATGCCCATGGAACAAATCCTTTTTATATCGCGCGCTTTGGCCCCAAGAGCGTCCATCTTTTGCCTGATAACTGCGGGATCGCCAGCCAAGTGAACGGGCCGCGCATTGATAATTATTTTGTTGATGTCCCGCTGCGGCCGACCATAGCTCAGTACTGCCTCGCGAAGACACATCGGCTGCGCCCCGGCTATCACAGCGCCTCCTTCTGTGGCGTTGACGCACGGCCACTTATTTTCCGCTATGCGAATCTCAAACCAATTACGCCACGTGACCATTGTTTTACTACTTTTAAGCGCATGGCCGAGATTGCCTTCAGCGGTGCTGGATATTTCCTGCCCAATCGCATCGTCATGCATAATTTCCGCACTACTCATCTCGCCAACGGAGCTATAGACAAATTCATCGTTCGCGCCTCCCCCGCTATGCGTACGATTGCCGGTAAATGCGAGATCCTGACCGGTGAGTATGATCGGCGAACATCCCATACGCATGGCTAAATCAAAAGCGGCTGTGGCCACCGAACCGCCGGTGAGATTTTGACCCAGATCACCGGTGAACTGCTCCAACCACTGAACCATCGGTTCGCTGTAACTGGTTATCATCATGGGGCCTGCGCAATCTGAAAGAATCATCGGATAGGTGACCGGATTCACCACCAGCGTATAATCCGGCCGTTCAGCCCCTGCCATGTGGAAATAGTTGTGGAGCAACGCATCCAGCGCCACTACGAAATGTGGTATAACCCCATTTTTCAGCAGAGTCTTTAAAGCGGTATCAACGCAAATAATGACCATGGAATCACGCGCCTTGAGAAGCCAGGGGCAGTTCTTATCAAGTGATGGTCCAGCCGCCACGATAACCGCCGGGATGCCGGTCATGCGGTTAAAAAGATGCTTGATCCCCGGATTGCGTAAAATAGCATTCAGATTTGAGAATATGTTCTCCTGCCAAACCGGGGAAAGACGGTTGATAGAGGCGAGATTCCCCTCAGCCATCTGCTTCTGGCGGGCCAGCACCTTGTCTATCTCCTGGTAATAACCCGCATCGCAGGAAACGGCTATGCCCTGTTTGATAACCTGAAAATTCGATCTGGTAAAAACGCCAAACTCTTCTTCCAGACGGTGCATGATGGCATCCACCGGCTTTTCACCAACGCTGATGACAACCCGCGGATCGGCAATCAGCGGGGCCACATCAAACCCTTCAAGAAGTTTCTTGAAATGAACGGGATTTGATTCGATGAGTAAAATAAAGGTTCCGGCATCTGAGGCCGCCAGTGTTTCCGCCAATGTTTCACCCAGACCGATCCCAAGCAGAATTATTACTTCGCTGAAACCGAACTGTTTACGAGTCGTTATCCTGCGCACATTGGAGGGCAGAGTTTGCTTTTTGAAAACAGCCGTTTCCCCATTGCCACACGAAACCTCAATAGCCGAGGCTCTACCACCAACTTTAATCAACCGAACGCGCGGATCATCCATCGTGGCCCGGATTTTTGCTGCAAGCAAACGGTCTTTTGCCTCAAGCGCTTTTAGATTCTTTATGTATACGTTCATTGTATTGTGTTGTTTTTTTCCAGACGTTCCAACAACATCAGCGCATCGCCATGTTCCGGATCGAAAATAAGTATACGCTCAATAACTTCCCGCGCCTCGCTATACTTACCTTGCTGATAGTACACACCCGCCAACCCGAATAGCAGGTTCAGATTTGCAGGATGAAGTTCCAGGTAATCGGCCAGCGCTTTTTCCGCCACATCAAATTTACCTGTTTGATAACAGGCCTGCACCAAGGAGGAAAGTGCAATCGGATTTTCGGGATTAATCGCCATCGCCTCCCGGTACCGGGCCAGTCCATCTGCGTGTTTTCCGGCATTGAACAACGCCATCCCCAATCCGCAGAGCGCCCGATCATTTTTTCTGTTTGCCGCCACAGCCTTTTCAAAGTGTTTAATGGCCGAAGTGTTATCTCCTATCCCCAGCCGTATGGCTCCAAGACCGATATGGGCCGTCTCTGTTGCGCCCAGCCTGGCGGCTTTCTCGTACAGCTCACAAGCCTTGACGGTGTCATTATTACGCGCGAGGAAATCAGCATACGTGCAGAGTGCCACCGCATTTTCATCGTTATACTCCAATGCGGTGCGTGCCGCCATGCCAGCTGCGTGATACCGCTTCATTTCCCAATAGCGGCGCGAAAGCTCAGATGCCTTCCGGGCGATTTGATGTTTGATGAAAGCGGCAAACCGGTCCAACGTTACAACATTAGAAGAAGCGGCAATGCCAAAGCAACGGCCCGGAACCAATTCGTGCACAACGAGGGCAAAACCGGTTGCGGATTTCATCAACTTTTCCATTCCCGCCGGTGAGAACCTATGCAAAGGTACCGGGTAGATTTCGTTTTCTTTCAATTCGGCTTCATACACGATTGCCAGCAAGAGTCCACCCGGCCTGAGAGCCTTTTTAGCCTGCTCAATAACTTCATGAATATCCCCGGCCGCGTCCAATGCGTGATTAAGTACAAGGTAATCGAGTTCGCCATTCACCGCTGGCAATGTCTCCCCCGCACCGACGACCGCACCGTTTCCCTCAATAGCGGCATTTATCGCCAACCGTTCGCTGGCTTCATCCGTCTTTTCATAGCGCCTGAACCATTCACGGGCTTCAGCATCTTCGCGCGCCGCCCACCACAACTTGAGCCCTTCTGTCAGCAATCCGGCGGCCGCCAACGCACATCCCTCGTATTTCGGATATCGTGCGGCCCGATACAAATCGCGGGCCGTTTCAAAACGGCCCAAAGCCATATTGAGATGCGCTAACCGAAGCTTCCGTTCCGGTTGCGTCTCCTTTATCTCATCCACTATGGAATACAGTGAAATTGGCTCTGGTGTATTTGCAGCCATCAAAGCTGTGCCGGCACTGACCAGCTGATCATCCACCTCTTGCCGGAAGAAATCATCATCGGCCAAAAGGGAAAGGAATCGTGCCGGTTCAAAAGGCGCACTTTCGCGTGCCAAGGAGCGTTGATCATGCCCGGCGACAACGAGATATTGGAAAACAAAGAAGTTGAGCATTTCACTTTCCGAGAGGCTGTCGATCCGCCAGCGGCCAATGCTCAAAGTTCCATGACTCCCCTCTTGATAGATGGTGTCCGCGCGTTTTCCCTGAACCAGCGCGGCGGCAAGACCGCATCGTTTCAACATCTCCTGAATTTCGTACAACGTAAAAAAGTGTATATGGGTCCTATCCAGAAGACCTTCTTCCTGATAGGTAAAACGTCCTTCCACCAACTGGTTCAGCACCGAAATATGCTGGATATTCGGAATGCTCATTACCATCATTCCGTCCGGCCCCAGCAACCGCTTGTGCCGTTTGAGCAGGACTTCCGGTTCCCGGAGATGCTCGAGCACATCTGAATAGATTATGCAGTCGAAATACCCTTCGGGGTATGGCAACTCCAGCCGCTCAATATCGCCAATAAACACGTAATCCAAAACCTTCGCGGCCTTTTGTGCCGCCTTTTCGTTGTATTCCACACCCACCACTTCGCGGAGGTTATTTTGCCTCTTCAACGCGCCGCCCGTCTCGCCGGCCGCACAACCAATCTCCAGAATCCGGATTACCGACTGCGGCATCAGCTCAATAATTTCCGGCCGAACGTTGTGAAAATAATGATTCAACCGGTTACCCGATACGGCGTCTTTGTGCCTCTCCCGAACGGCTGCAATAATCTGCTCGGACCTATGCGCGTAGGTATGGCTTTCCAAAACCGCATCGCGCCCAGCCTTTGCCACGGCTTCCCGTTCATCATCGTGCGACAGGTAGTAAGCGGCCAGCTCTTCAATATTCGCGTCTTTGTAAACTACCAAGTGGCGGCGATCCTCAAAAAAGTCGGTCAATCCTTCGGCATCGTCGGTCAACAGCAGGCTGCCTGCACAAAGAGCCTCAAAAACGCGCATGTTAAGGTCATTGCGGATGGCGTTATTAAAAACGATTTTTGAAGCGGAATAGAGCTGCGCCATCTCTTCGAGGAACACCCTTTCTATTTTCACGTTGAAACGCCGCTGGAGCTTCTCCAGCAACGCGGCGCGCCGCTGATGGTTTTGCGTGATGCTTCCGGCAAAACCAATATCATACAGCTTCGCGGTTTCGCGTTTACCGTGGATTTCGGGATCGCACCCCAGCGGCAACCAATAAACACTGGCAATTCCCCGCTCCTTGAACGCAGGAATGTATTCCCGCTGCGCTAAAAAAACAATGTCAAATTGGCTGGCCACATTGATGTGACTTTCGAGGTGCAAATGGGTATCAATGAAATATGCGACCTTTGGGATGGCAAGCATTTCAAGGCCGGTCGGAGGACCATCCAACCCGCTTTCAACCCAAAGAAAGAAATCCGGGATGAACCCCTTTGGCATACGGGCCATAATTGATTGCGCATCCCGCGCGGCACTTCGGGGAATATCCTGGGATAGAATCGGTGCCTTCATGTTTTCGAGGTTCCATATTTTAAGCACCTCAGGAGGCATCGATGCACCGCTGGTTACAAGATTATGATTCTTCTCAAAGGCGCGCCTGAGATAGTGTGCGGTGGTAGCCGGATAATAAGCATAATCCATCCAAACATTCGCTTTGCCCATGCTATTTTCTGCCTTAGCATAGCCGCCGCAAGCGGCTGAAATAACACTATTCCAGCGGGAGGCGAACGTGGCAAACGGGAATTTCGCCGAAACAGTTCGCCGCGCCTCATCCCCCATTGTTTTGGCCAGAAGTTGGTCGTTGAGCAATATTTCAAGTGAGCGGCGCAAACTGGTCAGATCATCGCTTACAAAACCATCCCGTCCATCGGTTAGCGGCGAGCTTGGGCTTGCCAGCGATACGATAGGCATCCCCACTGCCATCGCTTCCAGCATGGAAAGGTTATACCCGTCTTCATGCGGCTCTTTGGTTGTGTTTAGATAAACGCGGCATTTGCGAAGATGGTTTTTAAGGTCGTCCCAACTTTTAGAACGCCGGCTCTCTTCCAGTTGCGGGTTATCGCCCAACAAAGTTGTCGGCAGACCGGAACAAAGCTCAACCTGTTCGCGGAAACCGAGCATCAGGTCACGCTCCATCACCCGGTTTCCGACTCTTAAAACCGTTTTTATTTCGCCGGTGTACCCGCCATACTGATTCACGTTAATGCCGGGAAGGATAACCTCCCCTTCCAAACCCCAGTCGGCCTTTTTTGATTCCGAGATAAAAACTGGCAAAACCCCGTTTAGCAACGGCTTTATTTGCTCAAAATAAGCTGCCCGATCGACTTTATTTCCGCCAAGTGCTATTTCAGTGCTGAGTTTGTTGTGAAAAACAAGAATTTTTGGTGCTTCAGGATATCCATGGACCGTCAAAAGATCGTTGATATTGTGGCAAATAATGAGGTCAAAGAATCCATCGGCAAGACCTTTTTCCACTTCATTCTTATTTACTATTTTGGCATTCCCAGGAAGCGGACGAAAACCCACATCCCATCTTCTTTGGAGATTTTGCCCCACATCCGGCTCATAAATACAAAAAGCAGCCTTAAGCTGCTTTTTGTATTTGCATACTCTATCATAAAATATTACTTTTGGAAAAGTTGAAATATTATATTCTATGGAACTACGTGAACTTGGTAAATCAGGAATTAAAGTTGCACCGCTGGCATTAGGTACAAATGTTTTCAGGTGGACCATTGATGATGCAATGGCATTTAAAATATTGGACAAATTTGCCGATGCAGGTCTTAATCTTATTGACACTGCTGATGTTTACTCACGCTGGGTACCCGGCAATAGTGGCGGAGAATCAGAAACCGTTATAGGTAACTGGATGAAAAAAACCGGCAATCGCAGTAAAGTAAT
>JAKAGL010000151.1 GCA_021815535.1 bacterium | reverse complement strand
TGAAGAGGCGGACATTGCTGAATCTGCATCGGAAGAATCGTGGGATTCGGAAACACTCCCCAAACCGTCGGAGTACGCTTTCAGGGAAGCGGAAAACCCCGCATCCGAAGACGGCGATGAAACCGGCGAAACACCTTTGCCGGAAACCGGTGCGGATGGCGATGCCAGCTCTGCCCTGAAAGCGGTTGAAACGGCCTTGGCAGCCGAACTGGAAGAAACCCAATCCGGCGCCCCGCCCGATACCGTCGATGAACAACAGAACGATACCGGCTCGGCGCCGGATACCCCCCCCGTGGGCGGAAGAAAGGAGTAGGATTTGGAACGGGAAGCCGTTTTTAACGCATTGGAGGCGATACTTTTTGTCGCCGACGCTCCGGTTTCGCTGGAAGACATGCGGAAAGTACTCGAGCACTACAGCGCGGAAGATCTCCGCGAATTGCTTACCGAGCTTAATGCCCGCTATGAGGGGCGAGGAATCCAATTGGTCGAAATCGCCGAGGGTTTTCAGTTCCGCACCCGGCCGGAACTGGCAGAAGTGGTAAAGCGGTTCCACAAGCTTACCTACAGCACCAAACTTTCACAGGCGGCTCTTGAAACACTTTCCATCATCGCCTACCGCCAACCTATCACCCGGCAGGAGGTCGAGGATATCCGAGGCGTTGATTGTTCCGGCGTCATCAAGACGCTGTTGGACCGGAACATGCTCAAGGCATTTGGACGCAAGAAAGTCCCCGGCAAACCGGTCACATTCGGCACCACCAAAAAATTTCTTGAGTATTTTGGGCTTACCAAGCTCACCGATCTCCCCACATTGAAAGACCTGCCCGGCGACGAAGCGGCTGTGCTGCAGGAAGCGCTGCAATTCAACCCGCCTTCGGATTCATTCGATAACGACAATCTAGAAGGGGAACCGGAGCCGGCCCAGGAAGACTACGAAACAATTATAGATGGTGAAGAAGCCGAAACTGACAAAACAGAAAAGGCGGAAACTATTGAAACCGTTTCCGATGAAAACAACCCCGATGGAAAAAATTAGGTTACAGAAAATCCTGGCAAACGCAGGATTATTCTCCCGGCGGAAGGCCGAAGAAGCCATGACGGAAGGCCGCGTCACCGTAAATGGTGAAGTGGTGACCGAACTGGGCTCCAAAGCCGACCCGGAAAACGACATTATTACCTGCGACGGCGTTCGGATAGAACTGCAGGGGAAAATATATCTGGTGATGAATAAACCGGCCGGCGTGATCTGCTCCTGCGCCGACGACCGCGGCCGCAAAACGGTTATCGACTTGGTGGCGGAGGAAATGGCGAAACGGGTTTTCCCCATCGGCCGTCTTGATTACAACACCACTGGACTGCTGTTACTCACTAACGACGGGGATTTCTCGCAAATACTTTCTCACCCGTCACATGGAGTGGTAAAAACCTATTTAGCCAAAGTGCGCGGCGTTGTGACGCCCGAAACGACACAAAAGATGCGAAGAGGCATCACGATTGAGGGAGAAAAATTCCGTTTTCATGATGTGCGCGTCGACCACGTCACCGGAGTGAACAGCGTTCTCATGGTAGAGCTGACTGAAGGAAAAAACCATATCATAAAGATACTTTGCCAAGCGATGGGGCATCCGGTGGCAAAATTAGCCCGTGTGGCCTATGGTCCGCTAAAGCTGGGAAATCTGGGCTTGGGCGATTATCGTCATCTTGAGAAAGATGAAGTCAAAGCCCTGTTAGCCGCCGCAAAGGGAAAGCTGAAACCAAAGTTTATCCCTTCCGATCATCACAAGATAGTTCCCGCTAATAAAGCGCCGGCTCGAAGAGATTTTGCAGGCCGTCAAAGACCATTACCACCGCCTAGAAGGGATGCATCAGAACGCGGTGACAGACCTTTTGCGCCGCCACGGAGAGATGCAACTGGACGCGGTGACAGACCTTTTGTACCGCAACGCAGGGATGCGGCTGGGCATGGCGACAGACCTTATGCGCCGCCGCGCAGGGATGCGGCTGGGCATGGCGACAGACCTTATGCGCCGCCACGCAGGGATGCGGCTGGACGCGATAAATACTCAGATCAACGTACAACGGGAACTAATCGAAAACCGGCTAAACCCTTTTCGCCGAAAGCTTCCGGCGCAAAGTGGCGGTAACATAGCCGATCTCATCCAGCTTAAGCAGCGCGGCGGCCGCCAAATAGATCGTGACTGCCAGAAACAGCATGGCGGCTAAGCCGACGAACGTATAGCCGTTTCCAAAAACGGCACCCCAGGCAAGCCAGATTGCCGCCGCCATCGCCAATGATGCGAGTCCTATCCACATAAATGAACGCCAGATGCGCGGCCCATCCATTCCGCCCAGCCGCTTGCTCAGAAGCCAAACCAAGGCCAACATATTGATAGTGGAGCTAAGCGAAGTAGCAAGGGCCAATCCCCCCGCCTGCAAAGGCTTCATCAGCAGCAGATTGAAAACGATATTGAGGATCATCGTCGTGGCGGCAATCTTCACGGGAGTTTTGGTGTCCCCCATCGCGTAAAACGCGGAAACGAAGATCTTCACTCCGGAAAACCCCAAAAGTCCAAAACAGAAGAATGCGAGCGTGAACGCCGTCTGTTGGGTAGAAACATGGGTGAATTCCCCGTGCTCATAAATGAGCTGCACAATAGGTTCCCGCAAGACGAAAAGACCCACCATAGAAGGCACGATAAGAAACATCGTCGCCCGGTAGGATTTCGAAATGGTTTCAATCATTTGCCCGACTTCCTTCTTTCCGCTTTGTACCGATAATGCAGGAAGCAACGCGGTGCTCATCGCAACGCCAAAAACTCCCATTGGAAATTGCACCAGGCGCTGTGCATAATACAGGTATGAAACCGATCCTTCACGCAACAATGATGCGAGCATGGTATCGACAAAGAGGTTGATCTCGGCCACCGCGATGCCAAAGGTGGCGGGAATGGTGAGAAGAACGATCCGCTTGATCAAGTCGTGCCCCGGCTCAAATACCCATTCGAAACCCCACCCTTCCTTAATGGCAAAGGGAATCTGAATTGCCAACTGCAAGAAGCCGCCAACCAATACGCCCACTACCAGAGAGTAGACGGGCAGGGAAAAAGCATTGCGTAAAAATATTGCGGCGAGGATTATGGCGATATTGAGCATTACCGGCGACGCAGCGGGCGATGAGAAGTGATGCATTGTGTTAAGCATGCCCATGAACACCGCCGCCAGCGATATCAATATCAGATACGGAAACAGCAATCGGGTGAGGTGTACGGTAAGCTGAAATTTTTCGGGTTCGCCGGTGAAGCCCACGGCGATCCCCTTGAGAAGCAGGGGGGCGAAAATGATGGCGATAACGGTGATGGCTGTAAGGAAGATACTAAGAGTCACCAGCAGATTGTTGGCGAATCGGAACGCTTTTTTCCTGTCCTCGAGGGCGGTCTTTGTGAACAACGGCACAAAGGCGGCTGAAAGCGCCCCCTCGGCGGTCAGCTGGCGCAACATGTTGGGAATTCGGAAGGCGATAAAAAAAGCATCCGCCATCGATTTCGCCCCAAAGTAGTTCGCCACCACCATATCCCGAGCAAAGCCGAAAATACGGCTAAGAAGGGTGAACAGCGCAACGGTGGATGCCGCGCGCAAAATCGATGTTTTCTGTCTATTCTCCACCATTTCAGATTTGCGGCCCGGCCTGTGGGCTCAATCCTCCACGGTCAATTCGGAGAACATTCCCTCAGTCAGCAGTGGTGAGATGTTCGCGATGAGGTATTTTTTTATATCGCGCACGCGCTGTAGCTGCAATACTTTTTGAACATGTTTACGCGCATCGTACAGCGAAATACCGCGGATGAACTTCTTCACTTTGGGAATGGAATGGGCTTCCATGGAAAGCGCTTCGACGTCTCCCATGCCAAGCAATAAATACGCATATAACGGATCGGCACTCATCTTGCCGCACACGCTCACCGCAACGTTATTCTGATTGGCGGCCTTAATTACCATATGCAACAGACGGATCACCGCCGGATTCAGTGGCTGATACAAATGGGCCACTTTCTGGTTTCCCCGGTCAATAGCCAGCAAGTATTGAATCAAGTCGTTGGTGCCGATGGAAAAGAAATCAACATACTGCGCGAACTGCTCGGCCATGAGGGCCGCGGAAGGGGTTTCAATCATCATTCCAACTTCGATATCGCGGTTGAAGGCCACTTTTTCCTTTTTCAATTCGCGCATTGCGCTGGCCATAAGGTTCTGGGCCTTGCGAATTTCCTCAATGCTGCTGACCATTGGGAACATCACTTTCAGATTGCCGTGCACCGACGCACGGAGAATGGCCCGCAACTGAGCGCGAAATATTGCAGGATTACGTAGACAGTACCTGATTGCCCGCAATCCCAACGCGGGGTTGTCTTCCGGCTCCTCTCCAGATTCGCCGGACACCTTATCCCCCCCCAGGTCAAGCGTGCGTATAATGGCGGCGTGCGGTGCGATGCCTTCCGCCACCTTGCGGTAATCTTCATACTGTTCTTCCTCGTCCGGCAGCCGATTATCATGCACAAAGAGGAACTCAGTGCGGTAAAGGCCGATTCCTTCCGCTCCGTGCTCTGCCCCGGAATGAATATCATGCGACGATTCGATATTCATCATGATGGTTACGGATTTACCGTCAAGCGTGGCAGCCGGAAGTTTAGATTCCTTTTCCAGTTCCCGGTCATGGTAGAAGAACTGCTGGCGCTTGCGGTTATATATCTGGAATTGGTGATCTGTTGGATCAACCAACACCATGCCGGTAAGGGCGTCTATGATGACCGGAGTGCCTGTTTCCACCACTTTCGTTATCTTCGGGATGCCGATGACCGCTGGTATCCGCAATGATGAGGCTATGATCCCGGTATGTGACGTTTTCCCTCCCGTTTCGGTCACAAAACCAAGTACATGCCTGCTGGACATCTGGGCCGTATCAAACGGCGTAAGATCGTGCGCAAACACCACTACCGGCTCGGTAAGGCTTTCCAGCCCCTCCTCTTTGCGCCCCATCAATTCATGCATCAATTTATCAACGACCGCTTCAATATCATGCACCCGCTCCTTAAAATACGGGTCACG
This sequence comes from bacterium, assembly GCA_021815535.1. Classification (GTDB taxonomy): domain Bacteria; phylum Nitrospinota_A; class UBA7883; order JACRGQ01; family JACRGQ01; genus JACRGQ01. The sequence goes on along the minus strand of JAKAGL010000151.1, from coordinate 1,151 downwards.
AATCCTCTCGAACCGCTGGGCCAGATTATCGTAGGTGGTTTTCAACGCCCATTCCGCATTTTTCAACTCCCGTTCTATTGTGGAAACGCTCTGGTCGATCAGGGTCGGATCGTTCAACAATTGCAGATGAGGGTGCAGAATATCGCGCAGATTCTCGGTTAGGTTCTTGACCCCCGCCCCGATGGACTGAATCATTTTGCCGCGTGCCGATTCCACGGCAGCCATAAATCGGGCAGTTTCGCCTTTAACCTCCGAGGGGTCAATCACCCGTTCAACCACGGAAAGACGGAACCGGTTAAGCACATATGCCTTGCCGATTGCGATACCGGGAGAGGCAAGAATCCCTTTAAATATATTCACGATGCGAGTTTAAAGCAGTTTGGCATCATTGAGCAAGAAGTTGGTTAACGCATCATAGGCCGCGTCTTCATCGTCGCCTTGTGTTTCCAGCCGCAATTCATCCCCCGGAACGGCTTCCAGCATTAAAAGGGACATGATTTCCTTACCGTCGGCCGAGCGGCCGTGGTTGCCAAGGCGAACCGCGCAGGTGAACCGGCCGGCTTCAGACGCGAGGTGGAAAGCCAGGCGGGCATGCATCCCCCAGCGATTGGCCAACGGGACGATACCGCTACGCATCCTTGGCGCGCAGGAAATCCGAGGCAAGGTAAATGTTTTCTTTGCCGTAGTCGCGCAGCTTCTTCGCCATAGTTTCCAGATCATGCGTCTTTCGCAAACTTACGGCTTTTACCAACTGAGGCAGATTCACACCGGCGATGATTTCCATTCTTAGGTCGCTTTGCAACGATATGCAGATATTCGATGGGGTTCCCCCGTACATATCGGTGAATACTAAAACGCCATTGCCATCATCAGCGGCGCGGATTGCCTCTTTTACCATATTGCGCGCCTCGCCGGGTTCGACATTATGGTCCACCGCCACGGCATTCAACGCATCACTTTCTCCGGTGATGAAATTGGCCGCATTCTTAAACTCGTGCGCCAGGTTTCCGTGTGCGCAAATGACAACGCCAACCATTGGATGCCCCCCTAAGAATCCCACGGTAGACGGTCTATAGACCGTCCTCGAGATGCTTTATTATACCCATAATGTGCGTGGTGTCATTGCTTTCTTTTAGCAATCTGGCCATCCC
>JAKAGL010000150.1 GCA_021815535.1 bacterium | reverse complement strand
GTCCAGGTGCCCTGCGTATCGGTCAGCCATTTCACGATCCACGGCTTGGTGTGCCGCTTACCGACGCCGTTGAGGTCCGGCCCCACCACTTTTTTTCCAAATGCGTGGCAAACCAGGCATTTTGTGGTGCCCTTGTCGTTAAACAACGCTTCCCCTTTCGATGCATCGGCGAGCGCCAACGGCGCCGCCACCAAACCCGCAACGAGAGTTTCCGCCAAAATCTCTTTTCTCAAATTGTCCTCCTGTTTGAAAAATGATTTGTACCGTATGTGGCTGTTCATGGTGATTATAATGCACCACCTTGCGCCGCCCTATGATTTATTAACCGACGCTGAAATTGGAAAGCTTGAACCGGCCCGTTTCTTCCGTCGCCGCCTGCCGGATATCCCGCGCCTTTTCGATCAGCCCCGTTTTTTCCAACACGTGCGCAAGCTGCTTATACGGCTGCGGTGAAAAAGGACGGTGGCGGCGCAGCCACCATTTCATCCATGCGGTTTCGCGCTGCGCCATCGACCCGTCTCCCGCGTCGCCGGTAATCAAATCATAGGTAAATCCGTCAAGATGGATATGTTCGGGCCATGCATCGGGGCTGTCCACGATGGAGGCGGCGAAGGTGTTGTTCAATATCAGGCTGGCGTCCTTGCCCCAACTGGTACGCAGGCCGTTCTCGCGGCCCAGCCGAAACTCGCCTTCGATATGGGCATGTGAGATATCGATCTGGCAAAGCCGCGCCCCCGCGAGGCTCAACATTCCCATGATCCGCGCGGCGGTCAGTGTTGCGGTTTCCTCAAAGAGCGCGCCGGCAAGGAGCAGGCTGCCGGCAACATTGATCTTTTCCAGGCTCACCGTTCCCTGGAACCGCGCCCCCTTCATATCCAGCGAGCCGCCGATCTTCGCGGCAGCCATGCTGATACCGCCGCCGAACGCGGCGCCCCGCAGATGCACGCTTTTGACGGTTTTGATATTTTCCATGCTTACCAGCGCCGTGAATACGGAGTTCGACAGCGAAAGGGTGTGCAGCGTGTGCAGACTGTTTAAATCGACCGGCGCGTCGAACCGGCAGAATTCAAACGCCACTTCGTGGTCAAGCGTGGTATTGCCTAAATGAAGCGGCTGCCGGATCCACGCACCCACGATGCGCACGCCCCGGCTGTTGATGGCTCCACGCCAGGGATCATCCAACGCGATGGCCCGCAGGAACGCGGGACTCACCTCGCGCCGCGGATCACAAACCCCTTCGGCCCCGGACGCGCCGAATTCCGGTTCTTTGTTGAAATCCGCCTCTTCGCCCCGGCACAGCTTCGCCCAGAGCCACCGTTCCGCCTTGTTCCACGACTCGTGCGGAGGAATATCAGAAGGAGCGTAATTCATCCTTACCCTCAACTTTAGATTTTATTCATATTATACATAATTTTGGTTAATAACGCGTGGCCATCGGACCCGCCGAAAAATCAGCCCCTGTCCATCCGCTTTTCTTTTCCCCTCCCTGCCCGGATTCCGGTATCATTGAACGATACATGGAAAAAGACGACGTTCTTAAGCTGATCAAGCAGATTCTCGACCATCCGATGACGCCCCCGGAAATCCGCCGGCGTCTGCCGAAGCATTTGCGCGGCGGCCTAAGCCAGAAACTCAGTCAACTGGAACACGCGGGTGAAATAGTAAAGATCCGGTACGGGCGGTACGGGCTGGCCAATCAGATGAATCTGGTTACCGGCCGACTGCAGGGACATGCCGACGGATTCGGCTTTGTGATACCTGAGGGGTTGGCGAAAGGGAACGACGTCTTTGTCGGCCCGTCGAACTTCCGCGAAGCGATGCATGGCGACCGGGTGGTGTGCCGTATCGAAAGCACCCGGCGCGATGGCAAGTCCGAAGGAAAGATCATCCGCGTACTGGAACGCGCGCAGAAAACCATAACCGGCATTTTTCAAAGCCGCGGACGTTCCGGGATCATTGTGCCATCGCAAAGACGGATCGTTCATCCCTTCCAGGTGCGCCCCGGCGCATCCCACGGCGCCAAAAGCGGCCAAGTGGTGGTGGGCAACATCACCCTTTATCCCGACGAGCACACCCAGCCGGAAGCGGAAGTAACGGAGATCCTCGGTTTTCCGGACAGCCCCATCGTGCAACGGCAGATGATCGTTCGCCAATACGAGATACCCGAAGAGTTCCCCCCCGCAGCGTTGAAGATCGCCGAGCGGTGTGCGGAGCCGGCGGAACAGGACCTGAAGGGACGCTCCGATTTCCGCGCCACCTGGGTTGTCACCATCGACGGCGAGGACGCCAAGGATTTTGACGACGCGGTTTCGATAAAAGCGATACCCCACGGGTATGAACTGGGCGTACACATCGCCGATGTTTCCAGCTACGTATTTCCGGATAGCGCGTTGGACGCGGCGGCATACGAGCGGGGTACCAGCACCTACTTCCCCGGCACGGTGCTGCCAATGCTGCCGTTCCCGCTTTCCAATAACGTCTGCTCGCTCCGGCCGCAGGTCAACCGCCTCACCCTTTCGGTGCTGATCCGAATTAACGGAATGGGAGAACTGCTGGGGTACCAGTTTTCGCCGGGCGTTATCCGCAGCACGCACCGGCTTACCTATACCGAGGTGGCCCGCATACTGGAAAATCCCGGCGCCGAACCGGACCGGGACAAGGTGTCCAACCTGCTGCTGATGAAGGAACTCTGCCTCAAGCTGAATAAAAAACGGATGGCCGACGGCGGCCTTGATTTCGACATCCCCGAACCGAAAATAATGCTCGATGAAAAAGGGGAGCCGACCGGCATCACCCGGGCGGAGCGCAACATCGCGCACCGGCTGATCGAGGAGTTCATGCTCAGCGCCAACCGCTGCGCCGCAAATTTCCTGTCCGATAAACCGTCGCTCTACCGCGTCCACCCCGCGCCGGACAAAATACTCATCGAGGATTTTTTCGATTTCGCCGCGCGGCTGGGCTATGTCACCAATCCCAAACAGAACATGGTCCTCCGCCTGCAGGACGTCCTGAAGAGAGCCGAGGGGCACCCCGACGAAAAATTGCTGAACTACGTCATGCTGCGCCACATGAAACAGGCCTGCTACCAGCCGGAGAACACGGGGCATTTCGGCCTGTCGTTCGAGGAATATACGCACTTCACTTCCCCCATACGGCGTTATCCAGACCTCATCGTCCACCGCCTCATCAAGGCGAAGCTGGAGGGGGAGAAACGCTATCTCGACCTTGACGGATTGGCGGAGGCGGGAGTGCATTGCAGCGCGATGGAGCGGCGGAGCGAGCGGGCCGAGCGCGATGTAAAAGACATGCTGAAAGTGCGCTACATGGCGGGGCACGAGGGGGAGATATACGACGGAATCATTACCGGCGTCACCGCGTTCGGCATTTTCGTTGAAATGGGCGACCTGATGATAGAAGGGCTGCTCCGCCTTACCGATCTGCACGACGACTACTACGATTACCATGAAAAAGAACACATGTTGATGGGAAAGCGCACCAAGCGCATCTTCCGGCTTGGCAGCCCCGCGAAGGTGCTGGTGAAACATGTGGATGTTTTCAAGCGCGAGATAACGCTCAACCTTGCCGAAATGGCGGAACCAAAGCCGGGCCGCCCCGGCAAACGCCCGCCCGACATGCGGAAGAAGGGCAAACCACTGCACAAAGGGGGCAAACGCCGCGCGCGCGGCCGCCGATGACCCTCCTCCTGGCCTTTGCACCGGTTCTGGTGTAAACTTCCCACTTAATTTTAAGGAGAGACCGTTTTGAAGAAACCTACTTCCACGAACATCGGCGATATGATCGCCAAGGCCAAAGAGACCGCCAAAGGAAAAGAAGGGGCCGAAGGACGCGCCTTGAAGAAAAAGGTGAAACGCCTGCAGCGCACCAAGCGCAAAATGGCCGTTGAAGCCAAACGCCTCGCCCCCAAGGCCGAAGCAAAAGCCTGATCATCCGGCATAGGTTCCCGGCCCGCCGCGAGAGCGGGCCGGTGTTTTGCGGCCCGTGAAAAAATCCCGCCATCATGACGCCCTGAAACGGGGGCTTGAAGCGCTGTACCGCCGTTTTAACCGGACCATGCTTTCCCCCGACCCGCTGGAATGCGTCCCGCGTGACGGATCGTTCCACGACATTGAACTTTCCGCTTTTCTCGCCGCCACCTTCGCGTATGGCAGGGCGGATCTCATTGTGCGCAATGTTTGCGGCATTTTAGGCGAGCTTGGCCCGTCGCCACACGCCACATTGATGAACGGGGAGTATGGATCGCGGTTCGAAGGATGGCAATACCGCTTTCACAAACGGGACGATCTGCTGTGGTTACTCAACCGGCTGCGGGCCATTTATGCCGCGCACGGCACGCTGGAGGACGCCTACTGCGCCGCGCCGGGGGACGCCGAAGCGCGGATCGCCGCTTTCGCCCGGCTTTTCGCGGGAACCAGAAAACCATCCTCCGCGAGAAGTTTTCTTGCCCCCTCCCCCGCCAACGGCTCCGCCTGCAAGCGGATGAACCTTTTTCTCCGCTGGATGGTCCGCAAGGACGATGTGGACATCGGGCTGTGGACCCGCTTGGCCCCGTCGGAACTCGTCATGCCGCTCGACGTGCATGTGAACCGCATTGCCGGGCGGCTGGGACTGGTGAATCCCAAGGGGGCGGCAAATTTCAAAAAGGCGGCGGCATTAACGGAACGGTTCAGGGAATTCGATCCCGCCGACCCGGTGCGGTACGATTTCGCGCTCTGTTCGCTGGGCAAGCTGGGGCACTGCGAAAAAAAGCCGGATCCGGCATCTTGCCTCGCCTGCGTATTGCGCGAGTGCTGCGGCAGGAAATAATCCCCCGCTTTCGTTTCTGCCGCGCGAATTGCGGTAGAATCGGGGGTATGAAACAAACGCCGCGGCGCCTTTTTGGGGCGCACATGCCGATAGCCGGCGGTGTGGAGAACGCCCCGCTGAACGGCCAAAAAACCGGCTGCGCCGCCATGCAGATATTCACCAAGAACAGCAACCAATGGCGGACAAAGCCGCTGGATGAAAAATCCATCGCCGCCTACCGCGAAAACCTGGCGGCCTCCGGCATTTCGTTTGTCGCCAGCCACGACAGTTACCTTATCAATATGGGTTCGCCCGATGCGGCGATGCGCGAGAAATCGCTCGAGGCGTTTGTGGATGAGATCGAGCGGGCCGCCCTGCTTGGCATCGGCTGCCTCGTTTTCCATCCCGGTTCGCATATGGGGGCGGGCGAGGAGCAGGGACTGGCGCATGTGGCCGACTGCATGAACGAGGCGGTCAAGCGCACCCCGAAGCGGGGAGGCGTGATCCTGACCATTGAAACGACCGCCGGGCAGGGAACCAACCTCGGCTACAAGTTCGAGCATATTGCCTTTCTCATCGATAAGATGAAAGATAAAAAAAGGGTCGGGGTCTGTTTTGACACCTGTCACGTATTCGCCGCCGGTTACGAACTGCGCACCAAAGAGGGATACGCGGCGACGTGGAAGGAATTTGACCGCGTTATCGGCATCGAACACCTGAAAATGTTCCACATTAACGACAGCAAAAAGGATTTCGGTTCCCGCGTCGACCGGCACGAGCAGCTGGGAAAAGGTTTTTTGGGGGAAAAACCGTTTGAGATGCTGGTGAACGACAAGCGGTTTATGAACATTCCAATGGTGCTGGAAACGCCGAAGGGAAAGGATCTACGCGAAGATATGGAAAACCTCGCCGTGTTGCACCGCCTGATCCATTAAGCGTGGCTACTTGCCAAACGCCCCCGGTTTAAGTAATGTGCCAGTGGTATAATTGGTGCGTTATCGAAAGGAAGAGCATGGGCAATGCGAAAGAAAAGCACGGTGGACAAACCCCGTCCGTGTTGCACAAGGCCGAGGAAATGGTATTCCCGGTGGCGGCCACGATCATCGGCATCGGGTATACCGTCGCCATTCTGGTAAACAATCCGTGGGAAAAGGTGGCCTCGTCACCGCACGCGTGGATCCTGATAATGATTTTTCTTGGGATCGCGTTCTTTCCATTGCGTTCAATGGTGATTCAACTAACGGCAAAGGATGATGCAAGCCGGAAATCCCCTCAGTAACAAAATAGCGGCGGCGCGCGGGAGTGGTGGTCATGCCAAAAGAACTGGATACCGGCAAGGCGTTTGAAATCGCCCCCGGCATTTATTGGGTTGGCTTTGCAGACCCGGGAGCGGGATTTCATTGCAACCCGTATATCCTCAACGACGGTGATGAAACGGTTTTTTTCGATCCCGG
>JAKAGL010000149.1 GCA_021815535.1 bacterium | reverse complement strand
ACGTTCGGTATTAGCGGCGGTGATACAGGATTTGAAGCCCGGTTCCGTGCGCGACCGGCGAGGGAGCGCCAAAGAGGAGCCGGGCCGCCCGCAAAAGCGGTTGCATTACGCAACCGCGCGGCGGGCCTCCCAAACCTCGTCACCCACCATATTTTCCGCGAATTCAGCTTTACCTCCCGTTTCGGCATTTCATATGGCTATGCCTATTAAGGTGATACGGGACTTGAACCTCCATATTCATCGAACATTGCGCCAACAAATCCGCGCTATAATCTCCACATGAAAAATCTACGCAACATGCGCTTGCATATGGTCTCGCTCGGCTGCGCCAAGAACCGGGTGGATAGCGAAAAGATCCTGGCCATCCTGCAACAGCAGGGGTGCACCATCACCGACAATCCCGAAGAGGCCGACTGCCTTCTCGTGAACTCCTGCGGCTTTATCGATGCCGCCAAGCGCGAGACCATCGATACCATCCTTAGCCTGGCCGAGATAAAAAAGACCAAGCCCAACGCCAAGCTTGCCGTGATGGGTTGCATGGTGGAGCGCTACAAGGCCGAACTGCAAAGCGACATACCCGAGATCGACTATCTTCTTGCCATCTCGGATGAAAGCACAAAAGAGGTCTACCGCACCGATAACATCAAGCGCGTTACCCAGCCGGGAGTTGTGTCGGCATACCTGAAGATCGCCGAGGGGTGCGGCAACGCCTGTTCATTCTGCTCCATCCCGGCCATCCGCGGTCCGCTGAAAAGCCGTCCGTTGGAAGCGGTCGTCGCCGAGGCGAAGGAACTTCTCTCCATCGGTATCCGTGAATTGGTGCTGGTGGCGCAGGATACCACCCGTTATGGGGCCGATTTGCGCAAAAAGAACGGTTTGGTGGAGCTTTTGAAGCAGTTGGGCGATTTGAAAGAATTGCAACAAGGCTGGCTGAGGGTGATGTACCTCTACCCCACGCTCATCACCGACGCGATGATAGAGATGATCGCTTCCGGGCCTCCCTTCACGCCGTATATCGATGTGCCGTTCCAGCATTACGACGATGCGGTGCTGAAACGGATGGGGCGGCAGGAATCCAGCGCCGACATCCGTTCATTGATGAAACGAATTAGGAAAAAAATGCCGCACGGCGCCATACGCACCAGCTTCATCGTCGGCTTCCCCGGCGAGACAGATAAGCAGTTCAACACCCTTCTGGAGTTCGTCAAAGAAGCGCGGTTCGATCATGTGGGGGTGTTCACCTACTCCAGCGAGGAGGGGACGGGGGCGGCCGCCTTTGCCGACGACGTGCCGGAAAAGGTGAAAGAAAAACGCCGCGCCCAGTTGATGAAGGCGCAGAACGCAATATCGAAAAAGAAGAACAAGGAAAAATTAGGCAAGACGTTCGACGCGCTGGTGGAACGGTACGATGAAGAGGACCGCCTGCTGATAGGGAGGCTTGCCACGCAGGCCCCCGAAGTGGACGGCGAAACTATTTTGGACGGCTGCGAATCCGCACCCGGTGAGATAATCAAGGTAACGGTGACCGGCGCGATGGATTACGACCTGATCGCGCACCCGGCACAGGAGTGATGGAATGAAAGGCGTGGTATTCATGCTGGGGCGGACGCTTCAGCTGTTGGGATTCATCTATGTGGCGCTGGCCTTTTTTTCATTCTTCGGTGTGCCCGATATGGGGAAGATGATGAAAGATACCGGTATCGGCCTGCTTGAATTCTACATTGGCTACTACCTTGTGATGAAGACCGGCGAACGAGTGGAGGATCATAAGAAATGAACTGCGCCGTAAGCGATCACGCCGCCTGCCTCATCACCACGCCGTCAAAAGAAATGGCGGAAAAAATAGCCGCCGCACTGGTCGATCAAAGACTGGCCGCCTGCTGCGCCATTATCCCCGGCATCACCTCCATCTATACGTGGGAGGGGAAAACAGAGAAGGCGGAAGAAACGCAGATGATAGTCAAAACCCGCAGCGAACTTTTTCCGCAGTTGATGGCGGTTGTGAAGTCGCTGCACAGCTACCAGGTTCCCGAAGTCATTATGCTCCCCATCACTGCCGGTCTTCCCGCCTACCTCGACTGGATCGACGCTACCGTCAAGAAATAGATGCTGAAACGATCCCTCGATTGACCGTGCCGGTCTTTCAGGTGTTGCTAAAGCCGATTTTTTAAATTGCTGGCTATGTAGCAGAGCCTATCCTTCAGGTAAAGCGCATAAATGACGCGGCGCCCGCGGACGTGATCTTCAATAATGCCCTGATATTCCCCAAGCGCTTCTCCGGACAATTTTTCAAGATGCTGGCAGGCCGACTGACCACGCTTTGACGACATGCAACCCTTCCCCTAATGGACGGTCACTATCTATCGTGAAAATATGATGTCGGCATTAAGAAAAGAAAATCAGCCGGAATTCCAAAGAAAGGGGATCAGCACATTGTTTGTGATCCCCTTTTTTCAGCAGGCTAGTTGGCGTCGTGAGAACTACTTGCCGTTTTTTATGCCCATTTCGTCCAAAGAGCCTTTCAACAGTTCATACACTTTTCTCAGGCTGACGTACGCTTCATGATAGTTGTCTTCGCTGGCGGCCAGGCTTGAGTCGTTGAAAAGGTCTTCCACTTGGGCGGCTACGGTGTTTTCGCCCTTCCCTCTCACCTTAAAGAAATTTCTTTGTTCCTTCCACAGTTGAACCAGCATCCCGCTGAGATGGGCATAATGATGCGCATTTTCTTCTTCGGAAAAGTGCATCAGTATTTCATCGTCGTGATAACTAAATTCTTCCGTTGCCGCCCACGCGGCCGAAGTGACCACGTTCCCGCTGCTGTTTGCGGGGAATGGCGAAGGACAAACCAAAGCAATCCAGAAAACCGAGGCGACCGTTAACCAAAAAATCGTTTTTCCCATACCGGCTCCTACAAATGATGCATTACCGTGCGGCAGCCCCCCCCTTCCCAATTCTTGCCGAAGAGCTTCCCACTGGCCATTTATTATCAGGGATTATTCATTTTAGAGCCAAAAATAATTACAAAGGCGCGGTTTTGGGAGGAAGAGGGAGATGGCTAACAAGTGGAAAGGGATTTGGTCACACTTGTGCGTGCATCTGGAGAGGGGGGAATTCGTTCTCGATTGCCATCGCATCATGCTTTGGCGTCTCAGGCCGCCCCACATCGTAAACGCGCATCCGGCGCGCTTGCCTTCCCTCACCTGTCGGGCACGGATGAGCGCTTCAGATCCCCGCTTTTCCATCCCATAGATAAAAACCTCTCCTGATGGGAGCGGTTTTTATTTATGGCGGAGAGGGGGGGATTCGAACCCCCGGAACAGTTACCCGTTCACAGGTTTAGCAAACCTGCGCCTTCGGCCTCTCGGCCACCTCTCCGCAAGAAGCGAAGATTCTAACATTATTTTTCCAGATACGGGCAATATTTAGGTTATTGCGTTGTTTTAGTTGAAAAAACCCTTCCCGGCCCCCCTATTCAAAAGGGAGGAGCCGAGTGGAATTCCGAAGGGGAAAACGGATTGCGCCGCAGCCGGAAAGAGATTCTTCGCCTACGGCTCAGAATGACCACACTCTCCCGGTGGGTACCCAATTCATTGGGTACATCGGCCCATCGGGCCGAATCTCAGCTGGCATTTCTCTCAGTATCAGCATCACCCCTGACGCCATTTGGTACGACGTGCCGATGGGCGGCAAGGGTGCCGCCCCTACCGAGAGGGGAAAACAGGAAATATAAGCGGAATCAGCGCCTGTAAATCAGGCGGTGATCTGGGTGCCTACCCCTTCGCGCGTGAATATCTCAAGCAATACGCTATGTACCACCCGCCCGTCGATGATGTGCGTTTTCTTCACGCCACCGCCGATGGCCTTTAAGCAGCAATCCACTTTTGGCAGCATCCCGCCGGCGATGACGCCGGATGCGATCAGTTCCCTGATCTTTTTTTCGTTCATCGAGGGGATCAGTTTTTTATCCGCATCCCACACGCCGTTGGTATCGGTCAACAGCATCAGTTTTTCGGCTTTCAACGCAGCGGCCACTTCGCCGGCCACCGTATCGGCGTTGATGTTATAAGTCTCGCCGTTCGCCCCCGCCCCCACCGGCGCGATCACGGGGATGAAGCTCCCCCGGTCAAGCGTTTCAAGAATCCCGGTGTTGACCTTCGTCACCTTCCCCACGAGGCCGATGTCGATGATCTCCGGCCGGTTTTCGGCGGCGGTTGGGACCGAGATCAGCTTTTTATCCGCCTCTATCAGCCGTCCGTCCTTGCCGCTCAGGCCGACAGCCCGGCCCCCTGCGTTGTTGATGAGCGCGACGATCTCTTTGTTCACTTTGCCGACGAGCACCATCTCCACCACGTTGACCGTCTCTTCGTCGGTGACGCGGTGCCCCTCGATAAAGCGGGATTCCACGCCCATCCGCGCCAGCGTTTTGTTGATCTGCGGCCCGCCGCCGTGCACAATCACGGGGTCTATGCCGATGAATTTCATCAGCACGATGTCGCGCGCGAACGAGGCCTTCAGCTCATCCTGCACCATAGCGGCGCCGCCGTATTTGATGACGATGGTCTTGCCGGCGAATTCCCGCAGATAGGGAAGCGCCTCCAGCAAAATATCGGCTTTTTGAACCAGTTCCTTCAAATCGCTCATAGCGCAAAGTATACCGCCAACCGCGAAGAAACCAAAAATGTTTAGGCTAAAACCGCGCGCCGAAAGTGGCGGAATAATACCAGCCGTGTTCCGGCGCGAGGTTGTTGATGAGTGTGTCGCCGTTTAACGCCTCGAACCGGTTATAGATCGAATAGCCGATATCGAGTGAAAGGGTGGTTGACTCGGAAGGCTTCCACTTTGCCGCGGGGCCGAATGTTACCGCCGAATATTTTATTTTGTTCACTGGCAGCGTGGTCCCTTCGTTCACATGAAATTGGTCGCCGCGTACGGCAAGTCCCAGCCCCGCCTCGGTCTTTGCTTCGGGAAACTTCATCCACCAGAACATCCGCGCGGGGGGGATGATATCGAATTTGTGCCGCTCCCCCTCGTACTGGTAAAAAAACAGCGGCAGCGGCAAGGGTGTACCGAAATCGGCCGAGTAATACACCCCCCCGCCGATGCGGCTGTGATCGCCGATCGCGGTATCGTACATCACCCCCCCTTGCAGCCGCACGGCATCAAATCCCCAATCCGACGCTTCGCCGTGGTAGCCAAGGCTCAGCATCACGGTGAAGCGGGTTTCGACATCCACCGGTTTTATGAACCGGGCATCCAGCGTGAACGAGTGAAGCGGGCGCAGGTATTCCGGTTTCGCAACAGCGGAATCCGCCAGCCAAACGTCGGTGTGGCTGTAGCGAAAGCCGTACATGGCGTATCCCCCGATGGCGGCGACCGGCGCGGGGGCCGACACCCGCACGCCATACGAGGCGAGGGAAAGTTTTGCGTTCTTTTCCCCCGCCGCCGGATTCGCCAGCCGCGCAGGCATCATGTACCGCGCATCGAGATCGATACGCGGCGCTGGCCGTTCGGGATGGGGACGGATGGCTAAAGCGGGAGCTTCCACCATGGATTCCCGTTTGATGCTCCCCTCGTCCGCGCCAAATGCCGGAGCCGCGAACATCAACGCAAGAAGTATCATCAACGGGCGCATGGAGCGATTCTACTCCAGCGGAGTTTTTCGTTTGGCGGCTATTTTTTCCGTCCCCTTTTTGTGCGCGTGGGGGTGGGCGGCGTCGTACACTTTCATCAAGTGGTCTATCCCTATGTGGGTGTATTTTTCGGTGGTGGCAAGCGATGTATGCCCCAACAGCTCTTGTATCGAGCGCAAATCCGCGCCTCCATCCAACATATGCGTTGCAAAGGTGTGACGAAGCGTATGAGGAGAAACCCCTGCGGGGACGCCGGCTTTCCGCGCATACTTGATAACGACATTGTAGACGCTCCGCACGCCCAGCGGCTTTCCATCTTTGTTGGGCCAGAGAGGGCCGGTTTTTTCAGGCAATTTCAGCAGGTAGGTTGTGAGCGCTTCCAACGCTTTGCGCCCAACCGGCAGTTCCCGCTCTTTGCTCCCCTTCCCCATCACCCGTATGGTGCAGGTGACCGGATCGAAGTTTTCGCGGCGAAGCCCCGCCAGCTCGCTGATGCGCATGCCGCAGCCGTAAAAAAGTTCCAGCATCGCCCGGTCGCGCGGGGCATCTTCCTTCGCCGATTCCACCATGCCAAAGGCGTCGTCCACGTTGAGCACCTTCGGGCGGGTTTTTGGCTTTTTGGGAATTGGCACCGCCAGTGCGGGG
>JAKAGL010000148.1 GCA_021815535.1 bacterium | reverse complement strand
TAGGCGCGGCCGGTCGCGGGGTTCTTGCAGACCACGACCGACCTCGAGAGCAGGCTGGCCCCGACCCCGTAATTGATCTCGAAAAGGGTCAGGTCCGGGGGCGACCCGCTCCGATTGCAGATCACCGCTCCGGGACACAACGGCCACGGTCGCAACGACGGTGCTCATGCCGAGGACTCTTGCTTGCAGAGCCGGCTTCACGTGATCGAGCGAATTCATCTACGACCCCCGAAAAAGCCGGGCGTGGATCGTGCCCGGCGGCCTGTTTCGGCGCGAGGTTCCGTGAAAGGGGTCGTGGACTGTTGATTTGGATCAAGCCGTCCGCGGCGGTCGATATTCACTTCTTTTGGTAATCCCAAATCAGGCAGCATCTTTATAACATTTTCTCTTGCGAAATCTGATCCCGCTCCCTTCGTATAAAGGTTCTGCGCTACGGTTGCAACGTGCTCCTTGGCATTTTGAAATGCTATGGCATCAGGGTTATACCCCGCCCATGCTTCAACCTTTCCAAGATTTCCCGATATTCGCCCGCTCGCGTCGAGATTCATTTCACGCAGATTTTTAATAGCCGAGAGAGAATTGGCGACAAACTGGGCCTCTGTGTCGGGAAGCGGCTTTTGAACTGGGGCCACCCCTTCCACTGTGTCCACAGTATTAGTAACCTTATTTATCCGCTTGAGGATCTTCTGTCCCGTATCTGGGTCAACGGAGTCCACAATTTGATAATTTTTTCCGTTGATCCCAGCCATAGCAGCGTTTATATCCATTTGCCTTTGTTTCCATGCATCGGAAAGTTGGCTGTCGGTGCCGTTGGGGTGGTCATGCTTCCATCCCAATGCAAATGTCTTGTAGTCGGTTATTTCTGGATTATTCAACTTCTGCTGAATAAGCGCAATATCCCCGCCTTTTTTCAAAATGTCCAACTGCATATTTTGCATTTCAATGGGCATTTTTCTTAACGTCAAGTACTGATCCGGGTTGGCATCAAGATACGCCTTATCTTCTGCTGAATAGTTCGGATTGGCGGCGATCATCTTGCGCAGGAAATTCTCACGCGATGTTTTTTGCACCATGTCACCCATTTGGCCAGCTTGCGCCACAGTGCTTAAAGCCGGGATGCCGCCAATAGGATACTTGGTCAAAACGCCAAGTACTGCTTGTCTTGTCTCATCAGAACTCAAAGGTCGCTGCACCGAGTCAAATTGAGGCTTCATGTTCGGCTGCGGAACGACGGGCGCGGCGGGGGCCATATCGTTCCCCTGCATCGGTACATCCTTACCGCGGGCCAACAGGGACACGAAACTGTGCGACGGATCGGAAAACTCCGAAGCCGAAGGCGGAGCGGATCCAACGCTCCCCGGCTGGTACTGCACGTCCGACACTGTGCGGGAGGGGTCGAAAAGGCTTTGCAGTGCTTCCAGTGCGGATTTGCGCTGATCTAGTTCGCGGCTGGTTCGCATTCCCTGAAACAGCGAATCAATGCCCTGATTCAGGCCACTAAAATCTAAAACGTATGGATTGCCGTTCATCATTCATCCCTCATGCAAAAGGTTTCCATCCCATCGCCCCGGCACCGCCAGCCGCATGACCGACAGAACCTAACAAGTTCAAAAGATTCTGCGCGGGGGCATTGGCAGCCTGAACCTGTGAGGCGTTTTGCCCGGCTTGCAAGTTTCCCGCGTTGGCCGTGAAATTTCCGCCCATCGCACCATAGCCTGACGACATATTAAGGCCGCCTTGCAACAGCGCGGAAAGTTTATCAGCCGCGTTTATCTGCTGGTCGCGATTGAAGCCGGATACTGCCCCCATGCGTCCGATTTCATTTTCGGCAAGGGATTTAGCCGCCAGGGGGTTGCCGCTGCGCCCGAAGCCACTCCAAATCTGTTTGATGCGGTCGGCGGATGTATCATACAGGGCGTTGTTTTTATCGATGAACCCCGCCCGCGCCGCATCCGCCGCCGGGTTGTACCGTCCGTTCATGATGTCCATGAATGACTGTACCTGTCCCTTCATCGCGGGATCATAGAAATTGTAGTTATCCTTTCCCAGATTGCCGTAGTAAGCTCCGAGTGTGCCCAGTTTTCCAATGTAATCGTTGGGCGGTACATCTTTTCCCTTGAGTCCGAGTCCCTCCGTAAGCCAACCGCCGCCATTTGCTGGATTATAAGCACCGAATGTGCTTGCATTAACGACCTGATTCGCAACATTTCCAATAGAATCAAAAAGTCCCATAGCCTTTTCTCCTTTACAAAATCGGCCAGTTAAGCGTGTTCACGTCCAGCGGCCACGAAAGAGCGGCCGCGTTGATCGTCGCGGGAAAATCGCGCAACGCTTGGCGATACGTCGTCAAACTTACGGGTTTATTCGGGTAATCCGGCATCGCCAGATAGTCGGTTGCGGCGAGACGGACATCACGTTCTGCTCGAATGGCTGACATCTTCATGGACAATTCCGCCGCAGAACGCGCCGCGTCAATCTCCGATTGTGTCGGTTGCGGGCCGAGAGAGGCATCCCATTTAAGTATTTCTTCATACCCGTTTGGCGAACCGGTATCGCAGTTATGAATACTGACTGACGGGTTCATATACTGCAGGATGCTGAATAATCCAATCATCTCACCCTCCTTGCCTCGAACGAACCGCTAATATATCCATTGGCTCCGGTGTAGTCCAATCTGGCAACCAGATAGAGGTTGAGACTTGACGCAACCGTGTACCTATACGCTGGTATCACTATAGAATAATTCGTTGATGCTAAATTTGCGCCCGATGCTTGCAGGGTATATTCACCGGCAACAGCCACGCCGAAATTGGTTATATAGGCCGTAACGCTGGTCTTGCTGACACCTAATCGGGCAAATTGTATGGATGTGGTTGCCTCAAAGTACACCGCGCCACTTATTAACCAGTCACCCGGCGTTAACGCTATGGGGCTCGCAGTTACATTATATGTTGATGTGCTAGTGGCCGAGATATGTGAAGCCAATAACAATTCTTGGCGCAGTACCTCACCAACGACCCCCGCGTCTGCCCCAGAGCCGTCAGCAACCCCCACCTTAGCCGAAGGGTTCAATAGAACGTAATTGGTTCCGGAATCAACTACGGTGTAGACTCCACCAGCCACCATCATACCGGCATATGATAGCGAGGCGGGAGTGGTAGGCCCGGCCCACGCCACGACATTCCTAGCAGGCGTTATGCCGTTCACTGTGAGCGTCATGGCGGCGGTGTTGGTGTAGCCGGCCACGAAAGTGAATCGTTGCCCGGCGACATACGAGGTAATGGATGAGGTGATTGCTTGCGCGTTTGCGGTGCCGGTGGATGTAGGGCAACCGGAATGAAGAGGAACAATAACACCAGCCTCCGTGAGCGTGTACGGTGAGCCATCCGACCCGAAAAATATAGACATGTTGCCAGCCGCCGGACTTGCCGGAGGTGTGCCTTTAGGGAATGTCGCTTTTCCAGCAGCCATTTATATAATCCTCAATTCGCCGTTTATCACCAATTCACCGTTGATAATCGCATCCATGCTGCGAATCATTTGTTGCCCCACGGCTATTGTCACTGTCACCCCCGCCGCCGCCACAACATCATCAAATATGCCCGACATGCCAGATACCGGATCACTACCCCCACTTTGGTGCGTGGTGGCGTGTGCGCCGGGAGCCAAACCCGTCGGTAGATTTGAAACCGGAACTTTCGCGCTCGGGTCAAGCGGGGCATACCCATTGGCCGCCCCCTTGTTGGCCATCGCCTCTTTCGCCGCAAGGTCGGTGGTTAGGTTTGTAACGTCTGCTTCGGCGTGGGTATGGGAAGCAGGCGCCGCCCCCGCCTGTGCCGCCGTGACATTGTGCGGGTTGGCGGTGTTGGCAATATGGCTTTGGATGTTCGCGTTGGCCGGTTCATACACCCCGCTGTGGTTGTGATTGCCAGCCGCTGATTGATTCGCACCGGCGCCAAGCGTGTGATGCAGTGCCGTTGTTGCGGAATCGGTATCCGCGCTTCCATGCGTCTGTGATTGAATTAGTGAAACCGGATCGCTCCCGCCATCGGCGTGCGTAGGGGCATGGGCGGATACGCCTCCCGAACCGCCTATTTGGGATTTAAGCGCATCCACGGACGCTTGCAACTGCGCTAGTTGGGCAGCCGTTACACCTGTTCCGGAAGAAGCCGAAGCGCGTTGCAGCGCGTTAATGGCGTTCTGCATTTCGGTAAACGCCCGGTTGATTTCGGGTACATCAAGTGCTCGGATACCGCCCATTATGCCCCCCTCGGCAGCAGCGCCACGAGGCCCGCCGCCTCTGGATGGTTGAAAGAGTGGTCGTATACCGCGCTGTTCCCTACGGCTTGGGTGAAGCGCATCTGGAACCGGAAACCACGGCACGGAGGCAGGCAGAATCGCTTCGTCGTCCGTACTCCGGCGGTATCAAAAGACAGGGTTTTCTTAACTACTCCATCGGCAAGAATCTCCGCCGTGAATTGGGTATTTCCACCCGTCGGGGCAACAACAAGCGCATCAATCCACACTTCGCGCACCTGCTTTTTAAGGCCCGGCGCCCCGAAGTCCTGCCGCTTGCTGGTTACGGTCTGCATTCAACCACCTCCTGCCACCAGCGGAATAACGTCGCCTTCCGCCGCGTCCATTTCGATTGCGTACACCCAGCCGCCGTGGTTGGTGCCGTTGGTAGCGCTCACCTTGAAGGCTATGTTTTTGCCGATAACCGGCGCGCCGCCCGCCGTCGCCAAGATGAACTCCACTCTTGATTCTGTGGTGGATGTCGGTAACGAGAGTTGCGTAACAGCCACCGTGTTCTTCCGGTCGATGTACACGTCCAGCAACAGCGTTTTGGCCGCTTGGGTGCGGTAGGTAACGGCGACTTTGTAAAACTCCTTTACCTGTGTTGCCTTTCCAAAATCGTTGAACGGCAGGAACTTCGAGAACAGCGAATTGCGGTTGTCGCTCCCACAGATTACATTCCGGCGCTCAATATCCAGCTTGCGCACGTTCCCCGCGGCACCGGCGTTATCGTAGGCTTTCAGCGTGATGATGCGCCCGTATGCCGGGAATGAGGTAAGCTGAATCTGCTCGGTGATGAAATTATTTGCCGCATTGGCATTGGCGAAAGTGAAGGTTTCCACCAAAGTATCATCAAGCGACAGATCAACTTTGCACGCCCCCTGGTATTCCACGATGACGGCAAATACTTCGGCAAGGTCAAAACTCTTGTCCGGGAAAATCCGCACTACCTTTGAAAAAGCCATAATTTCCCCTTTAATTTCCCGTTATCAATTCTTCTTGGCCGCTCAAGCGGAAACCAAAAAGTTCCGCCGTGGCATTCGTTCCCTGAAACCGCAATTGATAGCGGTACGCGCTCAATACGTTGAAGGGCTGGTTGTACCGCGCCCGAGAGCCGGAAGATAACGCGATGGTGCTTTGCGCCACCCCGTCAAGATACGGCGTCACGGTGATGTTGCCGTTATAGTCAAACTCGATTTCCTCAACGTTTTTCTTGGCAAATTGATCGCCCAGATTCTGCGCCACTCCCTGCCAATCCCAATTGCCCCGGCTGGCACCGCCCTCGTACTTGTAGATGTCGCCCAAACTGTCGGCATAGTAAAGATTCTGGCCGTCGGTGAAAAAACATTTCACGGAAAGCGGCAAGGTCGTGGGGATAAATTCGCGCGGCAAAGTTGTTGGGATGAAATCGCTGTTGTGGAATCTCCCATCGAGCACCAACACTTCCGCCGCCGTCGCGCTGGCGAGGAAATATTGTTTGTTCCAGTAGAATCCCACTTCCCCGCCGTTCTGGTAATTCGCAAGGATTTTATTGCGAAGCTCCATTATCTTGATCGGCGTCGCAAGGTATTCGATGGAAGATACTGCTTCCGATCCGAGGAAAAAGCCGCCGTTGATACCGGCCGCCACCGAACGCCGCGCGCTTGTTCCCTGCGCATCTTTCAGTTCAGCGAAGTACAGTGTTTCCGGGGAAGAACCAGCTATTTTTACCGCGCCGTTTTTGCGGATCGCCACGACGGACGTTTGGTTGATGCAGATGCCTTGTATCGGGTTGGCCACAGAACCGATGGGGTATGCGTTTACACCGGGCCAGATTTCCACGTCCTGGGGGCTGCCGTTCGGTTTTGAGGCGTACAGCGTTCCATCATCCTTGTATCCGATAAGGCAACCCGCGTCAGGAAGGAACATGATTTCCTTCAACGCCGTCGGCGGTTTCGCGTTGCCGATAGAGGTGCAGGATACCGACAAACTCCCGTCTGCGGCGTAGTCGGTATGGGAGATCGG
>JAKAGL010000147.1 GCA_021815535.1 bacterium | reverse complement strand
TAAATGTTGTATGACGTTGCGCCCGTAACCGCGTTCCAAGTGACGGTATTAACCGTATCGCCGGGGGTTGCGGCAACTCCGTTGGGCGCCGCCAGAACTGCCAAATTCGGCACGGCAGATACCTGGGAAGATGCCGCACTCTCGCCCCCAGCGTTCACCGCCGTTACGATGTAGTAATAGGCGGTACCATTGATTAAACCGGTGTGCACGTAGGGAGAACTGACTGCGGATATTTTTGTTCCGGTAGCGGTGGTCACCCCGGATGTGGTGCTCCAATAAATGTTGTATGACGTTGCGCCCGTAACCGCGTTCCAAGTGACGGTATTAACCGTATCGCCGGGGGTTGCGGCAACTCCCGCAGGAGCACTTGGAGGAGAAGCAAGAGTTATAGCGGAGACTTCACTTGAAGCTGCGGTTTCTCCTGAAGCATTCACTGCGGTCACGACATAATAGTACTGTGCACCCTGGGTAAGAGCGGTATGCGTGTAGCTGTTGGTCACAACACTTATTTTGTTTCCTGTGGATGGGGTGACACCCGCAGAGTTGCTCCAATAAATATTGTATGAGGTAGCGCCGGGAACAGCGTTCCACGCCAGAGTCACTTGGGCAATGCCCGCGGTTGCGGACACTCCCGTTGGCGCCAGCCCACTGACTCCGATTGATATGGTCACATCTACAAAAGCTCCCGGCACCAGATCAACCGTCTGTGATCCGGTAAATGTCATACCCGCATCAGTGGCAACAACAACCCCAAAGGTTCTAGCCGACCCCGATGGTATATCCAGTGTTGTTTCGAGGGTGGCAAGCGGAATATTCTGAGTGACCGTTGTCATATCACTGGCGGTTACGGCCAAGTCGATAGAGGTTATTTTCGCGGCAAAATCATTTTTCGTATCTGATTGCAGCTGACCGTTCGGTTTGAGACTGACGCCTGCGGGGAATTCCAACGTAACTTTTGAATGGCTAAGCCCACCCTTGGCATTATCCTGATCGGAAACAACGGCACAACCAGTCAAAAGCAGGAGAATAGCTATGTTTCCCGTAATCCGACTGGGCCATTTCATCTCATTTTTCCTCAAAACAATAGCAACAAACCGGCAAGTGCCAGAACCGATCCGGCAAAGATAACCGCCTTTCCTAAGGTATTATGCATATACCCCACCTCGTCGATATCGCGCGTCACGAATGATTTTCTTTTCATTTTGAAAGAAGCGAGGTGTTCCATTTTCTCGGCCTCACCGGGTTTTTCCTTTTCCTCAGATACCGCTTCCGGCCCTGCCAACCACCGCCTTACGCTCCACCGGCCATCAGCTTCCCGGCTCAGGCCTTCTTCTGTTAACGTGCCATAGATGGATACCCTGCTTCCTGTATTCAATGTTATCCGACCGGAAAATACGGGAGAGACTAAACCGCCTGAACCTGTAAATGGTATTTTTGCCGCACCAGTCGCATCATGGGTTCCTTCCGGCTCATAACGGGCCAAAAAGAGATCGAAAGAATCCTTACTCTCTTTTCCATTCAAGAACGCGCGGGAAAAGCCGCCAAGATACATGCTTCCACCATCATCAAACGCGGCGCCATATCCATAATCGTAATTGGCGGTGCCGAACATTCCGGCCCAACCCGCTTCGCCATTTTTTGAATATCTGGCCAGGAAAGCATCGGTCCAGCCAAATCCGTGATTGCCGGGCAAATCACCGGTAGCCGTACCCGCGATGAGCAGGTCGCCCTGCGGGCCGATGGCTATGGCGTTTCCCTCGACATTCCCTTTGCCGCTAAAAACCTTCATCCAGCCAAAATAACCGGTGGTGGAGTATTTTGTAATGAACGCTTTTTTGTCATTACCCACCGTGCCGCCTGAACTGCCGATCCAGCCGGTTACGTACACGCCGGTATCATCCACTGCGACTGCATGCCCTTCCGTTCCCAATTCCGCCGGTTTGGGGATCAACCTCTGCCAAACCTGCTTCTCTGTTGAATCGTACTTGGCAATAAAGGCATCCTTGCCCGTATCGCTGTTTAGCGAGTTAAAACCGGTGATGTAAATATTCCCCTCCTTGTCCGGAAAAATACCGACAACCGTAGTGGCTTTTCCAATGACGTATGTTCCGGAATCCAACGCCTCGCCGGTGGGAGAATACCGGGCAATGAACGCTTTTGATCCTTTATCATCGATCGAAACGGACGCCGCATACACATTGCCGCTCTCGTCCAGCGTGATATCCTTGCATTCGTTACGGTGGCCGTCGCCAAAACGATTTCGCCATAACTGGCGACCATCGGGCCCGTACTTTGAAACAACTATGTTGTTAATTTCGCCAGAAATGCTTTCACCGCCAACCTGGTTAGCCGCGCCGCAAAGATAAATGTTGTTTTCATGATCCAGCACGACCGAGACAGCATATCCTTTGTCGCGGGGTGCCAAAAGCCGTATCCAACCGGCCGCCTCGGCCGCCGGAGCGAGGAACATTAAGCCGGCCAACGCTGGCATCAGCAACAAAAAGGGCTTTCTCAAAACAAAACAGGTAAAGCCGCGATAAAGCCTCATGTTCATTTTCCTCCGCCGAAAACGTACACAAAACCCAAGTCGACATTGACTCCCCTATAGACCGCGAATGTCGGTTCCAGTGTATCTGCGCCGTTTCGAATCTGGAATGAACGGATATCAAGCCTTACATATGAGTTCCCGGAAAACGTATAGGTCACCCCCCCACCGGCATATATCTTGTCGTAGCCGGCATCGTACAGTTGATCCCCAAAACTGTATCCGTTGGCGTTGTACTTTTTGTAACCCAGGATGTTATTGATCGCCAACCGGTTATTGAAGATGTACCCGGTATTGATGAAAACCTCTACCCGGTTGTTGTTTGTATTGCGATCCTCGGTGGCCAACCCACCTCCCGATCCCAAGGTTTTATTTTTATCCTGCAAGCCTACAGCGAGCGCATAGGTGATACGCAACGCATTTCCCGCCTTCACATAGCGTACGGTAATGTCATAGGTATTCCCTTTCTTGAATACATCGGCCCCGCCCTGCTGATCGCGCCCGGAGAAGGTGGCTATCGCATCCGTTATCAGCATTCCCCTATCCTCAACGGCGTACTGCCAAAGCCCCATTACCATCAGCACGTCGCCCGGTTTAAGGTTATCGCCGGACACTTCACTGGTTGGATCGTACTCACCCATCACCTCATACCGTAAACCGAGGCCGACCGAAGAATTATTGAATGACTTTGACAGGATAAGATTGGGTGCGATGTTCAGACCCCTTCCAAACGAGGTCGCCATGTTCAGATCCTTTGAAACCCCATCCAGCATTAACGCCTTCAACTCTCGGTTGCTGAAGGAGGGATGTCCCGTGGGAACATTAAGGTCAAGCCCCAACCGAACATCCATACCGAAAATTGAAGGACGCATATAGTAGGCTGAAATGATGCTGTCCATCATCCCGGCATAATGAAAATCCCCTTTTGAGGAATCACTGTTGATGTAGGTGGTATCACCGTGCGAGCCAAGCACCGTGACGCCCCACTGCGAAGCATAGTAACCTATAGAATAGTATGCGAGGTTCTGGCCTCCCTTCTTTTTCGGCAATGTATCGCTGGTCCACGAACCCCGGTTTTCATCCATCTGCACCACCACTTTGGATTTCTGTTGGCTCTGCACCGGTTCTTGCGGCTCCGCGGCCAGCGACATTCCACAAAACACTGATACCACGACAACCAGGCAGGCCGCCGCCCGCCGCATCCTTACTCTTCGTCCGGCGTTTTGCATTTACTTGTACGCAATTCCAACCTGAACCCGCACCCGCGTTGTGCTGGCAACGGCGCTAGTGGATGCGCCTGCAAGAGCATTGACTCCTTGCGCAACCTGAGTTTCTGTTGACACACCCGTTGGATCCTGGCCTGATGGCGAATCGTTGGACGGCACCGCCACAGGGGCTACCGACACGATATGGGTCATGTAATCCATTACCATTCCCGAACCAACTGCTTTTTCTGTGATTGGAGCACTATTTGCCGCTACAGCACTGGAGTCAACACTGACCGGTCCGGCGTTTGCAGCGCCAACCACACCGCTGTCGACGGTATCCGCCGTAGCAGACCCGCCGCTATTCGGAGAAGCCGCGGAATCGTTATTTGCATTCCCCTTTGCCGGCTCCTCGGATTCTTTACCCTCATCTTTCTTAGCCGCTTCCTTGCTTTCGTCCTTTTTCTCCTCTTGTTTGCCTTTGGAAATCTCCACCGGTTTTGTATCAAGCTGCTTCCTCTTCTTCTGACGCACTGCGGGAGGCGTAATAATTGGCATTTTTGTCTGAAGCTCTTTCAAGCGCTCGGCGGAAATCGGAAATGGGTTCATCGGCGGCATCCCTAATTGCGCAATGGTACGGGAGCCGGGGGTAAGAATGATCGTCGATCCCTTCGGGTCGGTGCCACGTACAAAGACGCCCCCCTTTTCGCCTTTTAAAAGGTCGATTTCCGTTTTAACAGGGTCCGTCTGGTTTTTGCCACCGACGATGCTGACTATCCACGGCGGGGTACCGGTAACCCCCGCCGTGACCGTCTTGGAGCTCACTTCGAATTTCGATTTTTTGGTTACCAATTTCGATACGGAATTCTTGATACGGCCGGATACCAGATTGAGTACCGACTCGCGGCTATTATCAGGCTCTATTGAAAGTTTGGATATTTCCAGGCGCGTGTTTTCGTCCAAACGGGTCACGTTGCCATCATCATATAGAATTTCAGCTTCTCCCCCTGAAGCGGACTCTATCACGTCTCCCGGCGCAACTTTCAGTCCCCGCATGGCCGGGATCTTCTTCCCGGTAGACTTTTGAGTTACATAAACCTTGCCATCTATATCCGTTATCTCCGCTCCAAAATCAGCGGCGAAAACGGCAAGAGGTAAAAATAAAAGAATGATGCTGTGCACAATAACGACGAAGCCGCGAATGCGCAAACTCATTGAAACTCCCCCAGAAGGTTCAAGCAGCATCTATTTAATACCCACAAAGATACTGATATTTATATTCTAGCTATCAATCCCACCAATAACAACCAGACCTTAAACCTATTTCACAACAATGTACTTATCGGCATAACGAAATGAAATAAAAAGGGCCAGAGCCTCAATAAGCCCCAGCCCAAACAGATTACCGCTAATAGTTATTATTTATAGTTGTAAGGCGTCCAGTCCAAGGAAACCTTCACAGGTTCCGGAAAATTACCCGGCCCCGGAGGCGTGGGAGCATGGGTCCATTCAAGCGAGGCGGACCGCCAGGGATTTTCCGGCGCTTTTGCCCCCTTAGTCGCCCCATAGATCCAATTGAGGATCATTATCGACATGCCAACCGCGACCATTATCGCCCCGTAAGTTGCAATATGGTGAAATGGTGCGACCTCTGGAATTCTAGGGTAGTCGTAATAACGGCGTGGCATCCCGTACTTGGCGCCTATATAAAATAGAGGCAAAAAAACCGTGTTTACACCTGCAAAGTTCAGAAAGAAAGACAGTTTTCCCACTATTTCGCTGTACATCTTTCCTGATATTTTGGGAAAGTAAAGATGAATTGCTCCGAACAGGCTGAAAGCGGCAAAAAGAGCCATGATGAAATGGAAATGCCCAAGTATGAACGAGGTCTCGGCCAAATGCAGGTCCAACGCGGTCATCGCAAGCGGTATGCCGGTAAGCCCGCCGACCAGCAACAGGTAAAGACATGCCGCGCCGTAATACATGGCCGTGTTAAATGTAATAGCCGCTTTGTAAAGAGTACCCCAAAGGGAGATAACAATAAGTCCGGCGGGCACCGAAATGAGCAGTGTGGTGACCATCTGGCCGATCCGTATCCAATTGGGCATGCCAGAGGTGTACAGGTGATGCATCCACACCTCTCCGCTCAAAGCAACAACACCGATCATTGCCGCCACAACCATGTTGTAACTAAAGGGGCGGTTCTTTGTCATGGTGGATAGTATCTCGAATAAAAGCCCTGTCGCCGGCAAGAACACGACATAAACGGCGGGATGCGAATAAAACCAGAAAAGATTTTGATACAACAACACATCCCCGCCCGCCGAAGGATCGAAAAAATGCGTACCCAGATATTTATCCAAAAGAAGAAGTGTTACGCCCACGGTAAGCACCGGCACAAAAATAAGCTGGAGGGTAAGGCTGGTTATTATGGACCACACAAACACATTAAGCTGCATCCACCCCATTCCCGGCGCACGCATATAGATGATGGTGGTGAGGATATTAATGGAGCCCAGAATCGACGAGAAACCGAGCAGATGCAACGTGAACA
>JAKAGL010000146.1 GCA_021815535.1 bacterium | reverse complement strand
GGCATCGATGACACTGATGAGCGTTTTAATATTACACCTCCGCCGCTGGTTCTTTGTCGTTGGCCGCGACGCTCATGATGTTATATCCGCAATCCACATACATGATCTCGCCGGTGACGCCCGACGCCAACGGTGAGCAGAGGTAAAGCGCCGCTTTTCCCACTTCTTCCTGCGTTACGTTGCGGCGGAGCGGGGCGGTTCCCGCGTGGTGCTTCAGCATGGCGCGGAAATCTCCGATGCCGCTGGCCGCCAGGGTTTTGATCGGACCGGCGGAAATGGCGTTCACCCGGATGCCTCGCGGGCCGAGATCGTTGGCGAGGTACCGCACGGAAGCTTCCAGCGCCGCTTTGGCTACCCCCATGATGTTGTATTTTGAAACCACCTTCTCCGCGCCGTAGTAACTGAGCGTCAGGATGCTCCCGTCGCCCCCTTCCATCAGCGGCAGCGCGGCGCGCGTCATAGCCACCAGCGAGTACACCGAGATGTCCATCGCCATGGCGAACCCCTTGCGGCTGGTAGTATAGAAATGCTCTTTCAGATCTTCCCGGTCGGCAAAAGCGACGGCGTGGATGAGTATATCGAGGCGTCCGAAATTTTCTTTATAGGAGGCCATTACTTTCTCGATCTGTTCGTCGCTGGTGACGTCGCACGGCTCCACAAATTTCGAGCCGACGGATTCCGCCAGCGGCTTCACCCGTTTTTCCAGTATCTCGCCGGCATAGGTAAAGGCCAGGTTGGCCCCCGCGCGGTGCAACTCTTCCGCGATTCCCCAAGCGATGCTTCGTTCGTTCGCTACGCCAAAGATGAGTGCGTTTTTGCCTTGAAGCGATAACGGATAGGTCATTGATGTCTCCCTGTATTAACCAGTGGCAAAAGTAACGTAAAGCGGGGGAAAGGTCAACCCCGGCGGACTGCGCCCCTTTGCCTGGCGCGGTCACGGTGTAGAATGAAAGGCATGAAAGCATGGGTATTGCGCAAACCGGGTCCGCTGGAAGGAACTCCGCTCAAGCTGGAACGGCTGAAACTGCCGGTGCCTCTGCCGGGAGAGGTTTTGATAGAAGTGGCCGCCTGTGGAGTTTGCCACACGGACCTTCACACGGTGGAAGGGGAGATAGCCACGCCGGTGCTTCCCATCGTTCCCGGCCATCAAGTGGTAGGACGTGTGGTGGAAACCGGCACCGCAACCAAGTCTTTTAAGGTTGGCGACCGGGTAGGGGTGGCCTGGCTTTTCGGCACCTGTGGCGAATGCGCATATTGCCGCCGCGGGAATGAAAATCTTTGTTCTGAAGCCCGATTCACCGGGCTGGACCGCAACGGGGGTTATGCCGAGTACATGGTGGCGCGCATAGAATTCGTTTTTAAAATTCCCAAATCTTTCGATGATATCCACGCCGCTCCGTTGCTCTGCGCAGGAATCATCGGCTATCGCGCCCTTAAGGCGAGCGGCGTAAAAGCCGGACAACGGTTGGGCCTGTTTGGGTTTGGGGCGTCGGCCCACATCACGCTCCAGATCGCGGCGCATCAAGGGGTGGAGGTGTATGCGTTTTCCCGTTCCGACGAACACCGGCGGCACGCCGTAGCGCTTGGCGCCAGATGGGCCGGAATGTTAGACGAGACGGCTCCCGCACCGTTGGACGGGGCGATATCGTTTGCGCCGTCCGGGGCGGTTATTCCCGCCGCGATGGAAAAGCTGGATAAAGGGGGAACACTTGCCCTTGCGGGAATTTATGTGGATACTATCCCGGCGATGAATTACCAAAAGCATCTCTTTAACGAAAAGAAACTTCGATCTGTCACCGCCTTCACGCGTGAAGATGCCGCCGGTTTACTCCGCGCCGCGTCGCGCGCACCGGTAAAAACGGACATTGAAGTGTTTTCGTTCAAGGATGCCCCACTGGCCCTCAAGAAACTCAAAGAGAGCGTCGTCAAAGGGGCTGCCGTTCTGAGCATGGCATAACTTTCTTTAATTTACACCACAGCCGGGAGAGTAAAGGAGTACATCATGGGCGTCATAACCGGATTTGCCCGCGCCGCCGGCCTCGTGTTGGCCGCGCTGGCCGCAATGGGATTTTACATGCATTACTCGTTGCTGGCCGCGCCGCAGTATACGCTGATGTTTCAGGCGTTGGTGCTGGGAACATCCATTATCAGCCTTGTGTCAGGGCTGGCTTTGATCTTCCTCATGCGGCTCATTCTGGTGGCTATCCCGATGCTTTTGATGTACTTCGTCAACCACATGGGGGGTGGCGCCGCGGGAGGCGGTTTTACCTTTCGGGGCGGCGATTTCGGAGGCCCTTACGGCTGATCATTGCACGGTGATCGTGTAATAGCCGTATTTCACCACCTGCGGCGGCCATGATGCCGAGCTTCCGTAGGCTAGGTCGATCCCGTTTATCAGCGGGCGGTACGGCTCCACTTTCAAATATACCGTTTTTGTGGCGGCCGCCGTGTAAACGATCCGTGAGGCGCGGGAACCGGTGCTCTCGTCGTCGTTCTGGTCCAGCTGTGTTGTGCCGTCGGCATCATAAAGCGTCATCAGCGTATCGCAGCCGTCTCCCAGCAAGCTGGTGAAGAATGTGTATGTTGTGCCGCCTGTAACGGCGACACTGAACCAGTCGGCATCCCCCGCGGTGAAGAAGGTGTGAATTTCCGATGTTCCCGCCGCGATAGCGCGCGCGGCGGCGGGACTATTGTCGGGTTCATACGCGTCCGCGATGTACTTGATGGTCCGCGCCGCCAGTATCGGATCTAGCTGGCCGGCGGGGTGCCCTGCGGTGGCCACCCAGTGATCGTAAAACCCTTCAAGGTCAACATATGTATCGGTTTTAAGCCCGCCGGTGAAATCGGCCCAGATATCGGTGAAGCCGAGTCCCAGATGCGGCGCGGCGCCGGTACCGTAGATGGTCCAAAGCACGTTGGCCACCGCTACCTCGTTATTCGCGCCGGTGGTGAGTGAGGCATAGGACGGCGTATCGATCTCGAACATGAACGAAAGGGTGGCGCTGCCGGTGCCAACACCGCCGTTGGTATCCACATACACTTGGGGGTTCGGCTCGCCCAACTCCGCTTTTACCGCGCTTGAAAAAAAGCTTGCCCATCCTTCGGACCAAGTGAGGCGGATGTCGTAGTGCCCTGTCAGGCTGTGCGCTCCGCCGCCAGAAGAGTCCTTGGAGAAAATCGCCGCCGCGTAATGTCCCATCTCGTGCAGGATCACGCTGTCGTCGTAAGAATCCGAATCGGATGAAGAACCAAGAATATCCAGCGTGTGTCCTCCGGCAATATATGAGTAGTAGGTGCCATTGGTTTTGCCATCGTACCAGTAGGCGGTCAGGGCCGGCAGCGCCTGGCTGCCGGAGTATTTTTGTAGCACCCCTTGGGCTTTGAGGACGTTGTCATATATATTGAATGCCGGGCCGGCGCCGGTCATGCCGGCGGAAAGGGGAACGGTCCACGCATCCCCCGCAGCGACGGCCACGGTGGCCGATTTGACGGCATAGGTGGATTGATCCCGGTCGTCCTTTACCACCGCATTGTAAACCGTGCCGCTTTCGGCGAGCGTCCGCACATAATAATTCCCTGCCGACGGAACGGTGAAACTGTATCCGCCGGCAGCGTCGGTGGTGGTGGAAAGGGCGGTAGTGGTTCCACTCACAAGTTCAACAACGGCATTGCGTACCGGCAGGCAGGCGACCCCCGTGAAGCCGGTGGCATCATAGGTGCGGTCTTCGTAACGCACGGTCCCCGCGATGGTGGAGGTTCCTCCGCCTGATGCAGTCCGTGATTCCGCCGCATAGCAGGAGCCGGCTCCCGCCGGCGCGTTTGACCCTGGCTGGGAGCCGGATGACTGGCCGCACGCATAAACTGATAGCGCGGCCGCTGCCGCAAACAAGATATTCCGCAGTTTCATCGATTCGCCGTTCCGTTGTTTGGGTGCGGATACCGTACCCGCTACGCAATGCTTCATTCCAGTATCGTAATACGGGAGGAAGCTGTTGTCTCCGGCTTAATTCAGCGGGGATTAATTGAAAGAAGTCTTGCGATCCGGGGGAGGAATTCGGATTGGTCGATATCTTTGTTGATGTAGTCGTCGGCTTTCAGGTGTAACACCTGTTCCCGCGATTCTGCCAGGCAATCGGAGGTGATGGCGACCACCGGCACATGTTTTGTTCCACAGTCTTTTTTCATATGAACAAGAAGCTCGAATCCATCCATGACCGGCATTTTTAAATCGGTAATTACCAAATGCGGGGCTGATTTTCTAATGATATCCAGAGCTTCCTTTCCATTTCCGGCTTCGAAACATTCCATTTCCATATCTGCCAAGTATTTCCTTATGATTTCCCTTGAAAACGCGTCATCGTCCACAATAAGAATCCGCGGCCGAACTTGGGCCAGCCGGATGTAAAATGTGGTACCCACACCCGGAGCCGATTCTACCGTCAGCAAACCGCCCAGAGCGTTCGCGATCTCCTGGGAAAGCGGTAAACCGAAACCGGTTCCTTCCTCCAAGTCTGTGCCTATGGTGGATTTCGCCTTGTCGTAGCTGAACAGCGTCTTTAAGCGTTCCGGACTGATCCCCACACCGGTATCCGAGACGGCAATGGTGGCCGGTTCCCCCTTCGGCGAATAAAGGGTCACCGAACCTCCCTGATGGCAGAACTTAATCGCATTCGATATCAGATTTTGCAAAATCTGGCCCAGAAGTTCCGCATCCGTGTAGAGGGACATTTCCCGTGGTAACCGGTTAATCAGCGTTATTTTCTTCTGCTCCGCCTGATCCGCAAGGGTGGCAAAAACCTTGACCGCCACGAAATACACATCCGCGAAAGTCAGCTTGGGGGTGATCTTCCCATGCTTTATTCTTGAAATATCCAGAATGTCATTGATAAGGCCTATCATGTTTTCGCCTGATTTTATGGCTGATTTCACCAGTAGTTTTTCCCCCGATCTGGCCGCATCCATGTCTTTATGGAGGAGTTTCAGAAATCCCAACATTGTGCTCAACGGCCCCCGCAGATCATGCGAAACAAGGATAACGAATTTGTCCTTTAATTTGGTTGCGTTCTCCGCTGCGTCCCGCGACAGTTCCGCTTCCTCCTTGGATTTTTCTAGGGCCTTGCGGGAGGTGAAAAGCTTCTCCGTCATCGAATTGAGGTTTTTTGCCAGCTTGGCCACCTCATCGTTGGATGCTACTGCCACTTTCACGCCGAGGTTGCCTTGGCCTATTTCCTCGGCTGCGGCACTGAGCCTCATCAAAGGGTGCGAGATGGTGCGGGCGAACAGCAGTATCGCAAGAAGGCTGAATACGCCGAAGGAGGCCATGTAGAGTATCAGCTTGTTCCGCAGTGCGGTGGCGGGAGCGAACACAACCTTGCTGGGCACGTGGATTATTAGTGTCCATTCGTTTCCCTTAAAATCCTTGTATCCTGTTTCATGGCCATACGTAACGATTTCCTCGTCCATGCCGGGCAGTTGCAACCGATAGCCTTTGTATAGGATTTCGCGTCCGACATCGTCTTTTAGGTATTTCCAGTATTTTGAGGTTTTTTTCAGGATGGCACTCTCGTTGTGGTTCGAATACACAATCAAGCCGGTTTTATCAACCAACTCAACATTCATCAGATTCTCCTCATCCAGCACTTTGTCATACGGCTGGATCAAGACCCTCAGTTTCATGATTTCACTGAGCATTTGGGCGCTTATTCTTCCCACCAGGACACCCATGGGAACGCCGGATTTGTCCCGTACAACTTTTGCTATATGGAATAAGGGAATCTTAAGCGATTCGGAAAGGTACATGCCGATCACTATGTCTTTTCCCGATTCAATTTCGGGCCAGTATTCATTCGCGGAGTGAACTTTTCCCAATTCTTGCCCGGAGGTGTCAGCAATTCTTTTCCGCGACATATCGAAAAAAGAGAGCGAAGTGAAATATTCACTTTCTTTCAGAATTTCATCCAACCGTTTTCCGATAAGCTTCGGGGAAGGATTTTTCGTGTCAGAGAGAAGATTGCCAACCATCATTTTCATATTCAAGGCCCGCTCATAAAGAGCTTTGTCGATTTTGGATATTCTTCCCATTGCCCGGGCTTCCATCTGGTTTTCGATGGTGGTTTCCAGGATGTCGCCGCTAAAGGTGGTGGCGATATGCGTAATGGAAACGCCGAGTATCAGAAACAACCCAGAATGCGTATTCCGGACGAAAACGGCCGGTGATTCCGTTTGAAATCGGCCACCCATTCCGGGGGAAGTCGGCCACCTGTTCCGTTTGAAACCGGCCACTTTTGGCGTGAGAGCGGAATGGGTGGCCGGAT
>JAKAGL010000145.1 GCA_021815535.1 bacterium | reverse complement strand
CGATCTTTTTATTACGTCTGCCCGCAATTCTGGGCGTGGCGGCAGTACCGCATCAAGGCGGTGCAAAAGTGGGTTGACACCATGATGGTCATCCTCCCCTTCGAAGAAGCGTTTTACAAAAAACGCGGCATAGATGCACGGTTCATCGGCCACCCCATGCTGGACGAGATCGACTTTGGCAAAGACCGCCCCGCCCTCAAGCGCGAATTGATGCCAGCCGGCTGCACCACGATGGTCGGCATCCTCCCCGGCAGCCGCAACAGCGAGGTAGGGCACAACCTCCCCACGCTCCTTGAAGCGGCCGACATTATCAGGCGTGAACGCCCCGATGTGGGATTCGTCCTTCCGGTGGCGCACCATATCCCCGATGAAAGGATACGCGCGATGGCGGGGCAGAGGCCCTACGTGAACATCGTTAAGGGGCGCTCGCACGACGTCATGGCCTCGTGCGATCTGCTCATCACCAAATCAGGCACCTCCACGCTGGAAGCGGCCATCTATGGCGCCCCGTCGATCATCGTCTACCGCATATCCGCCGCCAGCTACTGGTTCGTCAAGCTGCTGGTGGACGTGAAATATGCCGGATTGCCAAACGTCATCGCTGAACGCGAGATCGCAAAAGAACTGCTCCAGAAGAACTTCACGGCGAAGGCCGTTTCTGCCGAGGCCCTCGTTGTGCTGGCCTCGCCGGAACGTCTGGGCGAAAAACGGGCCGCGATGGATGCCGTCCGGCGCCAGTTGGGAGATACCGGAGCCGCCAAGCGTGCGGCCTCCATCATCGCTTCGCGGCTGAATAAACAGTAATTCAAACATACAACAGGAGCCATACGCATGGAAGTTTTCGAAGCGGTCGTACTGGGATTGGTGCAAGGGGTTACCGAGTTTTTCCCGGTAAGCAGCACGGCGCACCTTATCCTATTCCCCTGGTTCTTCGGCTGGGGGGGCGAGTTGGATACGCTCAGTTTCGATGTCGCCCTGCACGGCGGCACGCTCATCGCGCTCATCGCCTACTTTTGGAAGGACTGGATGAACCTTCTGCTGAAAGACCATAAAACATTGGCGCTGGTCATCATCGGCACCATTCCCGGCGGCATCGCCGGACTGCTGCTGGAAAAATGGGTGGAGCATGCCTTGCGCAGCCCGCTCATCATCGTCTTCACGCTCATCGGCGTCGGCGTTGTTATGCTGGCGGCGGAAAAGAAGGGGGAACAAAACCGCGCAACCGACGGTGACATCACGCTGAAAGATGCCGTTGTCATCGGTTTCGCGCAGGCGGTGGCGCTGATCCCCGGCGTGTCGCGCAGCGGCAGCACCATCACGGCGGGGTTGTTCCGCGGCCTCACGCGCGAAGCGGCCACCCGGTTTTCGTTTTTGTTATCAACGCCGATCATCGCCGGGGCAACAGTGCTGCATGTGGTGAAGATGCTCAGGCATCAGGAGTCGTTCGATATGACCTTGGTGGGGGCGGGGTTCGTGGCCGCCGCCATATCGGGATTCTTCGCCATCGGCTTCTTGATGAACTACCTGCGCAAGCACCCGTTGCACAACTTTGTCTATTACCGCTTTGCGCTGGCCGCCGTCGTCCTTGCCGCCTGGCTTTTGCATTCCTAGACTGAACTCTTTATGGTCATCCCGGCCTTGAGCCGGGATCCGGGAACATTATTAAACCTTTTCCTCTCTTGGCGTTGACCGCGGTAGCGGCGGCACTCATGCCGCCGATTCACCGCTGAAGAATGAATTTCTGCAGCTGCAATTCGCACTCGTTCGCGGTCAGCGCGCCGAGTTCCACCAGTATTTCGCCGATCTTCTTTTTGGATTTTCTTTGAATATCGACGATCGCCTCGATATCCTCATCGTTGATGAAACCCATCCGGCGCGCCGCTTCGCCGAACTTCAGTCCTTCGTAGCCGGGAGGCCGGTTGTTGCAGATGGCGCTTACCACCAGCACCACCTGATCGTCGGTAAGCTTCTTCAGCTTTCTTCCGATCTCGCCAAAAAGCTGGTTTTGATCTATCTGCATCTGGATCGCCTCTAGAAGCTGGCGCGGGGTAATGACCTTGTTGTTCAAAAGAAATTGACCGAATAATACCGGAACCGGCTTGCCTGACATATTCGCGCTCCCTGAGAAGGCAATTATACTTACGGCACAATACTATATACAGTCAGCATTGTAATACCTCATTTGTCAAATAACCACTGTTTCCACCGCTCCTTTCGCCGATTTCTGTTATCCTGAATTGATGAAACATAAGGCACCCGGCAATAAGCATCATCGTCCGTATCCCTCCCCGCGCCACACCAACCCCCCGGCTGAGCGCACCAACAGCGGGAATGTGGCTGACTTCCTTCCCACCACCCGGCAGGAGATGGAACGGCGCGGCTGGCGCGAGCTTGACGTGTTGCTGATCACCGGAGACTCGTATATCGACCATCCCAGCTTTGGCATTCCCCTACTGGGGCGGTTGTTGGAACACAGCGGCTTCAAAGTGGGCATCGTGGCGCAGCCCGACTGCCGCACTATCAATGATATCGCCCGTATGGGGCGTCCCCGCCTGTTCGCCGGCGTTTCGTCCGGCACGGTGGACAGTATGATAAACAACTACACCGCCAACAAGCGCAAGCGGAGCGACGACCAGTATGCGCCCGGCGGCCTGGGCGGAAAGAGGCCGGATTACGCCACCACCGCTTACGCCCGCCTCGCGCGAGAAGCATTTCCCGATACCCCTATCGTGGTGGGCGGCGTGGAGGCCAGCCTTCGCCGCGTGGCGCACTACGACTATTGGCAGAACAAGGTACGCCCCTCCATCCTTTTGGATGCCCCCGCCGACCTGTTGGTCTACGGCATGGGGGAGCGGCTGGCGGTGCGCATCGCGCAGGAGCTTTCGGCCGCATCGGATGCCGATGGCGGCGCACCGGTATCGCTCCATGGCGAGGCGGCCCGCGCGGCCATGCAGACATTGCGCGGCGAGCGGGGCGTGGCCTGCCAATTGCCCATCGACGAGGCGCTGGCGCTTCAACCGCGGTTGTTGCTCCCCTCGTTTCACGAGGTGCGCGACGACAAAAAGAAATTCGCCCGCGCCGCACTGCTGATCGAAGAGGAGGCCAATCCCTACAACGGGAAGCGGCTGGTTCAGCCGCACGGCAAAACGGCGGTGGTGGTCAACCCGCCGTCGATCCCCATCACCACTGAGGAGTTTGACGCGCTCTACGAACTGCCGTTCACGCGTGAACAGCATCCATCGTACAAAGAACGGATACCGGCGGCTGAGATGATCCGGTTTTCCGTCATCTCCACGCGCGGCTGTTTTGGTGGGTGTTCGTTCTGCGCCATCACGCTGCATCACGGGCGGATCGTCTCTTCCCGCACCGAAGAGAGCATCCTGAAAGAACTCGGCGCGATGACACGACACCCCTCATTCAAGGGACAGATCACCGACATCGGCGGCCCCACCGCGAATATGTGGCGGCTCAACTGCAAAAGCATCGACATCCAAAGCGTCTGCCGCAAACTATCATGCGTTTTTCCCAAAATCTGCGCGCACCTCATAACCGATCATGCGCCCCAAATAAAACTTCTGGAAAAAGCGCGGGCGCTGCCGGGGATAAAAAAAATTTCCATCGGTTCCGGCCTCCGCTACGACATCGCGCTGGCCGATAAAAAAGCCGGGCACAAATATCTTCTCGATCTCATCGCCCATCACGTCGGGGGACAGCTCAAGGTCGCCCCGGAACACCTGAACCCGGAAGTGTTGCACTTGATGAAAAAACCGGGAGCGGACAGTTTTGACGAATTTGTCGCATTTTTCGAAAAAGCAACAATTGCGGCAAAAAAAGAGCAGTACCTCGTCCCGTACTTTATCAGCGGATTCCCCGGTTGCACCCACGAGCAGATGGAGGAGGTCGGCTACTATCTCAAGCGCCGCAACTGGCGCGTCCAACAGGTGCAGGCGTTCATTCCCACGCCGATGACGCTGGCCACCGCCATGTACCACAGCGGCATCGACCCGGCCACCAAACAGCCGCTCTTCGTGGCGCGCGAGTGGAACGACCGCAAAATTCAGCAGGCCCTCCTGCAGCCGGACAAGGTGGAGAACCGGGAACTTTTGCGCAGAACCGGCTATTGGTACAAAATGGAAAGCGGCCTTCACGCCCGGCCGAAAATCGCTCCGGCGCGCGGTGGGACAAAAAAGAAGAATGCCTTTCGCCCAAGCGG
Source organism: bacterium (assembly GCA_021815535.1). Taxonomy (GTDB): domain Bacteria; phylum Nitrospinota_A; class UBA7883; order JACRGQ01; family JACRGQ01; genus JACRGQ01. Next base: position 2,169 of record JAKAGL010000145.1, on the reverse strand, counting down.
GCCGCAACGAAATAAATATTAGGAGGTTTCAAAAAGGTATGTGGCGCACGGTATTATTCCTGTCGCTCTCCAATGTTTTTATGACGGTCGCGTGGTACGGCCATCTCAAAAATCTCAAAACGCAGCCCCTCATCATCGCTATCATGGCCAGCTGGGGGATCGCGTTCGTTGAATACTGCTTCCAGGTGCCGGCGAACCGGATCGGCTACGGCTATTTCACGTTGCCGCAGCTCAAAGTCATGCAGGAAATCATAACGATGATCATTTTCGCCGGATTCGCGCTGCTGTACATGGGAGTGCCGATAACGCGGAACTTCTTTTGGGCGGGGCTTTGCCTTATCGGGGCGGCCTACTTCATTTTCAAGGATGGCCTTCCCGTCCAATGACCGCTGCATCACGCGGAGTTTGACTATTTTCAGGTTTGTGGTGAAAATGAAATGAACTTCAATAGCAGTGTCATTGGTTAGGGAGCAACTATCATGAATAGCATCCGGTTACGTTGGGCTGCCTGTCTTGCCGTTTCGACAATCCTGTTTACAGCCGCCTGCGCCACCACGCCACAGAAAGGTGTTTTGGTGGATGTCACCGTGCCGCCGCAGATCGACCTGAAGTCGCTGAGCAGCGACATCAACACCATCAACGTGCGCAATATCGCCGGGGACGCAAATTGTGCCGCCCCGCTCAAAACAAAGATCGGATCGCTTATCGTTAACGCCGATATCTTCAAAAAAGAGATCGCCGGGTTCGAGGAGGCCGGCTCCGCCGCCATTGATGTGACCGGCACGGTGGACAAGTGTTCCGTAGAGATGGGACGCGGCGCCCTGTCTGCCAACTTTTCGCTGTTATACAACGGGCAGGTATGGCGCACTTTCATCGTCAACAAAGATACCAACCGGCCCGGCGCATCAGAAGCGGAGGTCCGCGACGTGCTGGTCGACCGGGTATCCCGTTCGTTCGTATCGATGTTCATTCCCACCTCCCGGCAGGAGGTACGCGTTTTCAAGCCGGTATCGCCCGACGATCAGGGTATTACCGCGGCCATGAGCAGTAATTGGGACATGGCTATACAGCTGTGGACGAAGCGGATCAACCAATTCCCCAAAGACCACAACGCCCTGTATAACCGGGGCGTCGCGTGGGAGGCCCGCGGCGATCTAAAAAAGGCGATTAGCGATTACCGGCGCGCCGCGGACAACGACAAAGATCAGCTTTACGTACAAGCGTTGGCCCGCGCGGAGAACGCACTTAAAGCCGTTCAGCAAAAAGAACGGATGAAAGAGTAAGCCTATGGCGCGCTGGAAGGCCGTTATTCCGCTCACGTTATCCGTACTTTGCTTGGCGACCGTCTGCGCTCAGGCCGTCAATTGTTCGTACCTCCCCGAAAGCCCGATGCCCGCATGGGTGGAAAAGCGTCCCGAAATCCCCGGCTATTACGTTGGAGTGGGGGTGGCCGGACCGATGCGCGAGCCGCAGGAACAGATCGATGCTTCACAGGCCAACGCACTGTCGAATCTGGGAAAAGAAATCTCTGTGACGGTCAAAAGCGCGTTCACCGATATATCACGGCAGGAGGGACGCTGGAGCGAGCAGGAAATCACCGCCGAAACGGAAGCCCAGGTGACCGCGTTGCTGCGCGGTGCAAGAACAAAAGAGAAATGGCTGGACCGGCAAAACTGCCAACTCTGGACGCTGGTCACCGTATCCCGCGAAGATGTTGCCGCCGTGCAAAAGGAAATGGAAGAGCGGGCCAAGAAACAGTTCACCAGCAAGCGACTTATGCTTTTTTCGCTGGCCCATCCGGATAGCCCCAACAGTCTGGAACAGCGCGTTTCCTCAGCAATGGAAAAAGTGATGCGTGAGTTGGGAGTGGGAATGGTGACGCCTGATGAGAAGTATCTATCGTGCGCCCGGGGAACTTATTCGAAATTATGCGACGAAAAGGCCGAGACCATTTATGGGGGCTTCACCCTTGATTTCGACAAAGAAAAACTTTCGGCTGACGGCCAATACCGCGCGCGTTTTTATTTTTTCAAGGCGGCCCTCTATTTCAAGGACCGCACCGTAAGCATCATCGATGTAAAGTGCCGGGGCGTTGGGTCGGCATGGCAGGACGCCGATGCCATCAGCTTGATCGCCGCGGATCAGTGCGTGGACGGCATCAGGAAAAAA
>JAKAGL010000144.1 GCA_021815535.1 bacterium | reverse complement strand
CTGAAGACGACGGCCATGCGCCGCCCGGTGGCCGATTGCAGCGCCCCTTCTATCAGTTCGCGGTTCTGCTCGCACTGGTCGCGGATGAACGACTGCTCCTCCGGATAGCCCAGCACCGCCTTCCCCACTTCCATACTGAATGACATCTTGTCGAGCGATGAGGCCAGCAACGGTTTTTTCTCTTTGACGGCAGAGCGGACGGCTTCCCACGTATCGCCCGCAACGGGCGCGGCGGCGGAAGACTGCGCGTCATGGTTTTGCGCAGGGGCGGATTGGCGCGCTCCGGCAGATGCGGGGCGCGGCGGCGCGGATGGCGGCGCAAAGCGGGGCGCGGCGGATGCCGCCTGCGGTTGCGGCGCGGCGGCGGGCATCCCCTTCATCCGTTCCACCAATTCCGCCACCGGGATCACATCGTCCAGCCGCACCATTTTTATCAACGCCATCTCCAGCACCGATAGCGGATTGCCCGCCGTGGCGGCCTGCGATTTGGCGCGCAGAAGAATATCATAGTATTGCTGCAACCGGCCCGGCGTGACCCCATCAACCAACTGTTTCATCACGGCCAGCGCGTCATCGGTCTCTTTCAGTATCTTTTCGGGGGCGTTGCTTACCTTCACGATGGTGAGCGCGCGCACCGCTTCGAACAGTTCGCGCAGTATCACCCCCACCTCGAACCCGGCGTAGTAAAGATCGTGCAGTTGGCGCAGGGTTTCGTCCACCTCTTTGCGGGTGATGGCCCCCAGCACGGCCCATATCTTCTCGCGCGAGACCAGCCCCAGCACCATGCCAAGCAGTTCCTCGTCGATGCTCTCGGCGGCGTAGGAGGCGGCCTGATCCAGCAGTGATTGCGCGTCGCGCATCGAGCCTTCGGCGCGGCGGGCGATCATCAACACCGCGCCGGGGGTGATCTTTATGCCGTCGCTATCGATGATCTTCTGCAGGCGCCCCGCTATCTCCTGATCGGAGAGCGCGCGGAACTCAAACACCTGGCAGCGCGAAAGCACCGTATCGGGCAGTTTGCTCTGCTCGGTGGTGGCCATGATGAACACGGTATGCGGCGGCGGCTCTTCCAGCGTTTTGAGGAAGGCGTTGAATGCCGCGCCCGAAAGCATGTGCACTTCGTCGATGATGTATATTTTCATCCGGCATTTCACCGGGGCGTACTGCAGGTGGTCGCGTATCTCGCGTATGTTGTCCACGCCGTTGTTGCTGGCGCCGTCTATCTCCACCACGTCCATCGAGTTGCCTTCGGCGATCTCGATGCAGTTGCGGCACGTGCCGCAAGGGGTGGTGGTGGGCCCCTTCTCGCAATTGATACTGCGGCTGAAGATGCGGGCCATCGAGGTTTTGCCCACGCCGCGCGTGCCGCAAAAGAGGTACGCGCCCGCGATGCGGTCGAGCTTGATGGCGTTGGAGAGTGAGCGGACGATGTGCTGTTGCCCGACGACATCGGCGAAGGTGCCGGGACGCCACTTGAGCGCCATCACCTGATAGCCGGATTTTTTGCCGCTTGCGTCTTCCATCACCCCTCCATTATAGGGCGAACTTAAAAAAAAAGCCGGGCACCCTTACAGCGCCCCCGACACTCCGCGTACCGTTGCTTCCTTCCGGACCTGGCGGGGTTAGCAGGATCGGGTCGCGTAAGACCCGGCAAACACTATGTCCCTAAAACAGAGTGCAGATGATAACACAAAAAATGTCGACGCATGCAAAAAATACTGCTGAGGGTTACAATCCGTTCCTGAATGAAAAAAAACGACTTTAACTTCATTAAGCAGGGCGGCTGCCAGTCTCAGTTCACGACAATTGACAATAACTCTTCAAAGCGAAAACACCACCTCTATCAAAACTATTACGCCTATTTAAACTTGTGTTCGATTCTGCTCCCAGGCGGACCACCTACTGAATACCCTCTCTCCATTGCCCTACCTTTAGCCTCATCCCTTGCTCTTCGCGCCGCTTCCTCACCTTGTTTTTCTATAGCCGATTTATACTGCCCCAGTTGACCAATCGTTGATTGTAGAGAAATGATCAAGGAGTTTTTGTAGGCATGATCTTTATCGCTTTGGCTAAGTTCATCACTAAGTTTATCGATCTGTTGCTTTAATCCTGCTATAGCGGTGTTGGCCCCTTCCTCTACCTTTTTGACGAGCTCAGAATATTCGCTTTTCAACTTCCGCTCCAACAAGACAGCTTCATCCTTTTCGCCCCTTATTGCTTCATATTCATTCCGCGAGTACATCCGATCCCCTTTGATCTCCATTCCACGCTGCATTTGTTCCACTTGGACTCTCATTGCATACTCAAAAGGTTCTTTAGCGAACTTTGGGTATATATAAATCCAGGCTAATGCCGACAAAAAAGGAATAGAGAACATAAAAGAGAACGTCAAAAAGGGGTTCGTATTCAGATATTCCAAGTGGTGAATATGGTTAAGTCTTTCGGTTGCACTTTCACTACCCATCAACAAATGCACAATTATTTGGTAGTTTACTATACACCAAGATGTTACAAATGCTCCCGCCAAGGGACTGGATACGCGATCATTCACTGCGGTTTTAGAGGACTTCAATATCTCGGTAAACATGAGCTAATGATAGAGCAAAATATTGTCCAGCATTCCCAGGCACCTTTTATTTAAGCTCCCCACCATTAAGGGAATGCTATGCGAAACGGTAATATCTGTCAAGGCGCATTTCATGCGATATGATAAACGGTATCTTTAGTGCTCATTACCTGTTAGGTAATAAAACCAGCCGCAAGCCGGGTCGGCAGAGCGAAGCAATTCCAAGCTTCAATCAATTATCAGTTCCAAACTGAAACATCCAAATTTGAATGTTTCTGTAGGGGCGAATATTATTTGCCCTATGGGCCTGGATGCCCGTCTGCACGGGCATGACAAAGGGGAGCGGTCTTTACTTCCCAGCGGGGTTCATTACGGTGAGTTTTGCTTTCTTTGCGGCGGCCAGCAACTCCGCATCCGATGCCACCATCATCACCTTCTCGCGGATGTTGTGCTCCAGATAAAGGGCCGACGCCAGATGAACGCCGTCCGCGCCCCGCAGATGGAATTTCGTCACCACCCGCCGTATCAAGGGGAGCATGTCATCCTTTAGGCCGACCACATGCAACTGTTTCCATTCGGCTTCAAACTGGCGAACCACCTTTGCGTATTCCGCCGTTGAAAGATCGCGGGCTTTTTTCTTCCGTGCGAAAACCGCCAGCATCTCGGCGTAGGTAAGCATCGATGTGGCGTGGATACCCCCTTTTGCCAGCAGGCTGTTGATGTTACCGGTCCCCTCTTCCTCAAAGTAACGCTTAACAAGGGCGGAGGTATCGAGATAACCGATCACTAGCGTCTTTCCTCGATCACCATTCGGGAAGCCGGTTTACCCTTCGCTTTGACGGCCCTATGCCGCTGAAACCCCGTGGGGGCGGTAGGCAATGAAATGCTCCCTTCGCTGGCGAGGGTCGCAAGGCGCTCCTCTATGGATTCGTTCCTCGTTTTGACATCGACCGACATGACAACGGCCACCGGCTTTCCCCGGTCGGTCACAACCAACCGGCGGCCGCCGCGCACAGCCTTGAGGTAGTGGGTAAGGCGGTTTTTCAACTCCCTCACGCCAACCGTTCCGCCGCCTGACATTTGCTCCTTATGCTTCATCGGCACCTCCATTTATGTAGCTATTGTAGCAACATTTTATAAAAAGGGAAAAGGGATTCTTTAAACAAATCCCCCTCCCGCTACAGCGGGTTTCTGCGGCGGCGGGAAGGGTTGGCGCTATGCGCCAATGGGCGCTGAATTCGCCCCTACCTTCGGAAAGCCGTTGTATATGCTGAAAGCATGGATCGGGGAAAGCGGATAGAAATTACCGTTCCGCTCCTCCCTTTGTAAAAGGGAGGCTGGGAGGGATTCATTCAACAAATCCCCCTTTTGTCCCCCTTTTGCAAAGGGGGAAGGGTTGGCGCTATGCGCCAATGGGCGCTGAATTCGCCCCTACCTTCGGAGGGCCAACGCACGTGCCGAGGACTTGTGCCCACCGGGGAAAATCGGAGGAGCAAAAGTGCCGGGATAGAATTTGATTGTTGCCGCCGTGACGAATATCATCTGCTTCATGAGGAATGGAAAATACGGGGGCCATATCGGGAGTGCGGTCCTGCTTTCCCTCATTCTCACTGCAACCGCCGCATCGGGCGGCGCCGTACCGGAAAGAATGGCGTATATAAACCGCGCAGGCGGAAGTTTCTACATCGACAGTACATTGGTCACGCAGGAGGCGTACCAACGGGTCATTGGAAGCGATCCTTCCACCTTTCATGACTGTCCCGCCTGCCCGGTTGAGCAGGTGACATGGGATGAAGCGAAAGCGTACTGCATGAAGGTGGGGAAGCGCCTGCCCACGGAAGCGGAGTGGGAATACGCGGCCACCAGCGGCGGCAAGCACGAAACATGGGCCGGGACAAGCAACGAAAATGATCTTGGGGAATACGCATGGTACGAAAAAAATGCCGGCGGAAGAACGCATCCAGTCGCAACAAAGAAGCCAAATGGGCTGGGCCTGTATGACATGAGCGGCAACGTGTGGGAATGGACGGCCGACTGGTATGACAGTTCGCATAAATACCGGGTTCTGCGCGGCGGCTCGTGGGCCGTAAGCGCTTTCAATCTGCACGCCGCCTTTCGGAACGGCCTTCCTTCGGATTTTCGGGACGACCGCATCGGCTTCCGCTGTTCCCGGTAGGTCGCGCCGACGGGGAAAGCGGCGGGATCAGGCGAGAAGGAAATCGATGGGATTGATCTTGAATTTTTTTTCGACGCCGGCGGAGACAATTTTCTCTTCGGCTTTATCCTCGGGGGGGGCCGCCAAATTCAAATTGCGGGGGCGGATAAAACCGTTCTTCTTATCGTCATAGATGATCTTCACCACCGGCGTCAGCAGGCTGTCGGGATTCTGTTTTATGACGATCCCCATCTTGCCACTGGAGAGGCGCACCATGGTGCCTACGGGGTATATACCGATGCAACGGATGAAGTGGTGCGTAAGGGCTTCGTCGACCTGCTTCTCTCCGACCATTCCCAACAGCTTCCGGTTGGCGGCGGACAGGTTTATCGCCTCGCCGTATACCCGCGGAGTGGTGATGGCATCGAATATGTCCACAATGGCGAGCATCCGCGCCATTTTGGGGATATCCTCGCCGCCAACTCCGTGCGGATACCCGGAACCGTCAAACCGCTCGTGGTGAAGCAACGCCATCTGCGACACCACCGGGGCATCGCCCACCGCTTCGGAGACGATATCGTATGAGAACAGGACATGCATCCGTATCTCGTCAAGCTCCTGGGGGGTCAGTTTTTCCTTTTTGTTCACCAGATACTGATTGACCCGCAACATACCGATATCGTGCAACAGCGATCCGATGGTCATGTCGATCATCTCCTGCGGTTGCATCCCCAGGTGCCGGGCGAAGGCGATCATCAGCGAGCTGACATTGAGCGCGCGGGAGACAAGATATTTACCCGTTGTTTGAACTTTTGCAATGCAGGGAAGCGCGGTATCGTTCCTGAAAGTCGACTCGACCATTTTTTTGGAAACTTCCACGGTGGCCGACATATTGATGCGATCGCCGGAAAGAACGGTATTGAACACATCTTCCAGCACCGTTTCCATTTCTTCCCGAAGCTTCAACGCATCGGGAAGCTCCTCGCGCAGACCTCTCGGTTCAATGCCGTTGAGCTTTTTTTCAAAAGTGATCATGGAAAAAACGTGGGCGCCGGCGGTTTCGATCTCTTCGGGCAACTCGTCAACCACTTGCGCGGCGGGGGCGCTTTTCTCATTTTTGGGCGCTACGCCCTTTTCCGTATCTATGAACAGTTCTTTTATGCCATTGATGATGACCTTCTCGACCATCTCGTGATCTTTGATCAAAAGGCTGTTTTTGAAAAAAGGATTTTCAAGCCATCCACAGGCGAAATCGTGGACGAACATTCCGGGAACCAATTGGGTAGCTTTTATCTTCTTTATCATGATCCACCATTGCTAACCCATAGCATCCACATACCTTACGTGGCGGTTGGAGTACCTTTCCACCGTCCTATTCGTTATCTATATATTATGCGGAGGGGTAAGATATGTCAATGAAACGCTCTTCCTGCAAAAGCATCTGTGCTGTATTTTCAAATACTTACATCTGGGGTGCAACAGAGAGAGGCGATGCAGGTTGCCTCATAATAAGAAGAACCATGAACCGGAAACCGCTCCGGCGGGACGGGCCTTAAGAAAGCAGGAAATCGACGGGGTTGATCTTGAAACTCTTATCCCAACCAGTCGAAACGATTTTTCCGTCGTCCGGTTTATCGCGCAGGGCCGACAGATCGAGTTTATGCC
>JAKAGL010000143.1 GCA_021815535.1 bacterium | reverse complement strand
GGAAAATACCGTGACGGAGAAAACGAACGACCTTGAACAGATAAACGAACGGCTGCACAATGCCAACCGCCTCAAGGACGATTTCATCGCAAACATAAGCCACGAACTGCGGACGCCGTTAACTTCCATTATCGGCTTCACGCGGCTTTTGATCGATTTTCACGGCATGGACGAGGAGGAGCGCACATCCTACCTGAAGATCATTATCGAGCGGGGGCAGTCGCTTGAAAAACTTCTCAATGACCTGCTCGATCTGTCGCGCATGGAAAGCGGCAACATGCCAATAAACGTTGACCGCGTCAACGTAGGGGAACTGGTTTCGCACTGCGTCGAGCAGTACCGCCTGTTGGCGGAAGGGAACGGCATCGGCATCAACGCATACATCGATCAGCGTCCCCTGTTGCTCCACGCCGATCCGCAGCGGCTGACGCAAGCGTTGGGCAACCTCCTGCATAACGCGGTGAAGTACACCGGCAAAGGAGGCTCGATAGAAGTCCTCGTGAAGGAATTGCCCAACGAAATCATGGTGAGCGTGCACGACTCCGGCATCGGTATCGACCCCAGCCAGCGGGAGATGATCTTCGAACGGTTCCGGCAGGCAGAGAACCGGCGCAACAAAGCGGGAGGCGTTGGGATCGGATTGAACCTCGCCAAGCAGATCATCGAGCTGCATGGCGGCAGGATTTGGGTGGAAAGCGATCCCGGCCACGGCAGCACATTCTCTTTCTGCATCCCGATAGAAATTCGGTGCGACCTGAGGGCATCGAGCAAAAATTAGTCCGCTTTTTCCCCCCTCATTCCCCCTTCTTGCAATTCTTTCAAATCCGGCAAATACCGCAAAACCGCCGGCAATGAATTGGCCCCTCTTTTTGCATCAACGGCATCCTTTTCAACAAAACCCCCAGATGTGATACCCCCTTTTCCAATTTTCGGTTATCTTTCGCTACATGATGATAAACGAAAAATTGATTGGTTTTGCAGACAGAGTGGTCAACGGCTCCCCGATCCGGCGCATCGCACGCAATCTGCGGCGGCCCACGCGGCAAGCCATGCCAGCGGCGGGGCCGCTGCGGTTACGCTGGCGCAATCACAGGTGGCGAACCTTGCCGCGGACCTCTCGTCGAAAGCCGCCGCCACGCACACTCATGCGGAAACGGATATCACCAACCTCGCCGCCGACCTTGCCGCAAAAGCCGCCGCGGCGCACACCCACGCCATTGCCGACGTGGCCAGCCTGCAATCATCGCTCAACGCCAAGGTGGGAACGGCGGGCAACGAAAGCATAGCCGGCGTAAAAACATCTTCCACGGCGGGCGGCGCGGTGATCACCGGCGTAACCGACGGAAGCGCGGCGGCAGCCGGAAAGGCCGGCGAGGTAGTGACAGGTTCCGGCACCAACGTTTCGGTTGCCGCCGACGGCGGCTATCATAACGTGGCCAGCGTTGCGCTGACCGCGGGCGACTGGAATGTGGTGGCGAAAATCATCCACAACGGCTCGACATCGGTAACTGCCATCGCGGGATCGCTGGACACCGCCAACAATGGGGCTGGTACGATCGGCGATACACAATTATGGATGCCTTCGGGCGCGGCGGGCGCATCATCCGTGGTCATCTTTAAAAACATAAACATTTCGGCGGCGGCTACCTATTACGCCAACATGAGGGCGACGGGGGGCCACCGCCACCGCTTCGGCAAATATCATCGTGCGGAGAGTGCGCTGACACTCCCGCGTGAGGCGCCGCGGCAGCCATATCCTCCGCGGCGCATGCGGCAAAAAAGGCCGGGAGCATGCTCCCGGCCCCGCCGGCCTGGCGATCAGGTTACTTCGGGAACCGTGATGGAGCCTTGATGTTTTTCCAGCCCCCCTGCCCGTCGAGCGCTTTCAAGAACGCGACCACATCTTGTTGTTCGGCATCGGTGAGGTTGAGCGGTTCTATCAGCGGATCGAGGTTTGGGTTCGGGAAACCCCCTTTGTTGTAGAAAGCCACCACCTCCTCAAGCGTTTTATCCTGTCCGTTGTGCATGTACGGCCCGGTGGCGGTGATATCGCGCACGGTGGGGGTCTTGAACGCTCCCCTGTCGGCGGCGTCCTTCGTCGCGTTCTGGCGGCCGCCATCCGGCTCTTTCGCGTCCATGCCGACGCCGATGTTGTGGTAAAGCTCATCGGTGAAATTCACGCCGTTGTGACAGGTGGCGCAACGCGCCTTGTCATTGAAAAGCGCCATACCGCGCACTTCGGCATCGGTCATCGCCTTCTTGTCGCCTGCCTGATACCGGTCGTATTTCGAGTTGCCGGAAAGCACCGTCCGTTCGAAAGCGGCAATGGCCTGCGCCACCTTGTCGATATTGATAATGCCCGGCTTGCCGAAGGCGCGGGCGAACAGCCGGTGGTAGCCTTTTATGTTTTTCAGTTTTGCCACGACGGCATCGTGGTCGGGCATTCCCATTTCAATCGAGTTGATGAGGGGGCCTTTGGCCTGTTCCTCGAGGCTGATGGCGCGGCCATCCCAAAACTGCGCATCGGAAAGTGCGCGGTTGATGACCGTCGGCGCGCTGCGGCCCCCCTTTTGCCCCTTGATGCCGGTGGAGACGGGGGCGTTATCCGTAAAACCGTGTTCCGGAGCGTGGCAGGTGGCGCAGGCGACCGTATCGTCGGCGGAAAGGCGTTTGTCAAAATAAAGGAGGCGTCCAAGTTCCACCTTCGCATAGGACATTGGGTTGGCGGCGGGGATCTTGAGATCGGCCGACGTGATGCCGGCGGGAAGATCCCAGCTATATGGAACTTCCTTCGCGCGCCTTTTCGCTTCGGCAGGAACGCCCCCTCCGATAAGGGCCGCGACAGCAATGGCGAACGTGAGTTTATGCCAGAGTTTCATCGTTGATGCCTCCTTACATTCAGGGTAATGCGGGAACCGGCGGATGGCCGGCGTCACTATTGTTTTTTCATTATAATCCGCCTTTTGCGGCCAATGGCAGAAAAGAACCGGGCGCCTTCAAGAATTGCTTCTCTAACCGCATCGTTGTGTTCTATATTTAGAAAATGAATTTTGCGCCGGTGATCCTTTCAGGCGGAGACGGGGTGCGGCTGTGGCCGCTGTCGCGCGAATTGCATCCCAAACAACTTCTATCCATTGCCGCCAAAAAAACGCTTCTGCAGGAAACCGCGTGCCGCCTGGACGGGCTTGCCCTGGAAGGCATCGCTATCGATCCGCCGGTTATCGTCTGCGGGAGCGAATCGCGATTCATGGTCAAGGTGCAGATGGATGAGGTCGGCCGCCATGATTGCACCATCATCCTTGAACCGGCGGGGCGCAATACGGCGCCGGCCCTCACCCTTGCGGCGCTGGAGATCACCGCCGCGCACGGTGACGCGGTGATGGGGGTTTTCCCCGCAGACCATGTCATCCGCGAGCCGCACCGTCTTCATCAAACCATCCAGCGCGCGATACCGCTGGCTCTGAAAGGAATGATCGTGGCTTTCGGGGTGGAACCAGCGCGGGCGGAACCGGCATTCGGTTACATCAAAAAGGGGGCTGCCCTCAAAGAACACGGGGCGAACGAAATCGACCTGTTCATCGAAAAACCCGGCTTGGAAAGAACGCGGGAGTGGCCCGGCAGCGGTTGCTGCTGGAACAGCGGAATCTATATCTGCAAGGCGTCGGTGTGGCTGGAGGCGATCCGGCGGCTACGCCCCGATATTCATGAATGCGCCGTGAAAGCACACGGGGAAGGTATGCGCGATGCCCTTTTCTTCCACGCCGGAGAGCTATTCCGCGAATGTCCAAGCGAATCCATCGACCGAAGCGTGATGGAAAAACTGGGCGGAGGATCGGCCGCCGTGTTGCCGCTGGACGCGGGGTGGGCGGATGCCGGCTCGTGGCCGGCACTCTGGAACCTGCTTGAAAAGGATGAAAATCAAAACGCCGCGTGGGGGGATGTGTTCGCCAAGGACACGCGCAACTCGCTCCTGCTGTCCGAAACGCGGCTGCTGGCGGCGCTGGGCCTTGAAGACGTTATCGTTGTTGAGACCGCCGATGCCGTGCTGGTGGCAAAAAAGGACCGTGCCGACCAGGTACGCAACGTGGTGAAGTGGCTGAAGGAAAAAAAACGGAAAGAGCATATCAGCCATCAGCGGGTGTTCCGCCCGTGGGGCTACTATCAGGTGATCGACGCGGGGGAACGCTATCAGGTGAAACGGATCATGGTGAAGCCCGGCCAATCGCTTTCGCTGCAAAAACATATGCGGCGCGCCGAACACTGGGTGGTGGTGAAGGGAACGGCAAAAGTGACCTGCGGCGACGATGTATTCAACCTGGCGGAGAACCAATCCACCTTCATCCCCATCGGCGCGATGCATCGACTGGAAAACCGCGGAGCCGAGTTGTTGGAGATGATCGAGGTACAGTCCGGAGCGTACCTGGGCGAAGACGACATCATCCGGTTTGACGACAAGTACAAACGCCCGTAGACGGGCTTAGCCGATAAGCAGGCCGAAGCGCGCCCAGCGGATACCGAACGGAAAGATGTGTTCCCCATCGCGTGACCAATAGAGAACAAAGGCGCGGCCGATGATCTTGTCGCGCTCCAAAAATCCCCAAAAGCGGCTGTCCTGGCTGTTCTCGCGGTTGTCGCCCATCATGAAATATTTATCGGGCGGCACTGTCACCGGCCCGAAATCGTCACGGGGAACGATCCGCATATCGTCGAGCGCGTCGTGCCATGCGTACGGTTCATTCAGGGGCGCGCCGTTGATATAAACCGCCCGCGCGCGAACCTCCACCGTATCGCCGGGCAGGCCGATGATCCTTTTGATAAAGTCGCGGTTCTCGTCGCCGGGATATTTGAAAACAATGATGTCGCCCCGCGCCGGCGAACGGAAGTGATAGGCCACTTTATCAACCAGCAGTTGGTCCCCCACCAGCAATGTGGGGATCATGGAACCGCTGGGAATGCGGAACGCCTGCGCGACAAAGGTGCGGATCAGCAGCGCGGCGATAAGGGCGACGAGTATCGCCTCGATGTATTCGCGGAAGATCCCCTTGCCGCCCGGTTGTATCGTTTTGTTTTCCATCACGCCGCGTCAGCCCAGCAGCTTCCCAAACCGCTCCCAACGTATTTCTGCGGGAAACGTCTTGTCGGTATTGCGCGACCAGTACAGGATGAAGGCGTGGCCGATGATCCGATCCTTATCCAAGAAACCCCAGACGCGGCTGTCGGCGCTGTTCTCCCGGTTATCACCCATCATGAAGTAGTTATCCGGGGGAACGGTGACGGGGCCGAAATCGTCTCGCATAATGACTCGGTCTTCGGCGGGCTCTGTGTGATGCGCGTAGAGGTTATCCGCCAGTGGGGCACCGTTGACATACACCACGCGGTTGCGGATTTCCAGCGTTTCCCCCGGCAGGGCGATAACGCGCTTGATAAGATCGCGGTCGGGGCGCATAGGATCTTCAAACACCAATATCTCGAACCGCTCCGGTTTGCGGAAATGGTAGGTCAGTTTGTCGACCAGCAAACGGTCGCCGATCTGAAGCGTGGGAAGCATGGAACCGCTGGGAATCTCGAACGCCCCCACCACCGTGGCGCGGAAGATGAACGCGAAGACAAGGGCCGCAAGAATGGCCTTCGTGTAATCCCACAGCATCGCTTTACCGGTCATGCGAGGCCTACCGTTTCAACACCGCGAGGAACGCGGATTGGGGAATCTCCACATTGCCGATCTGTTTCATCCGTTTCTTTCCCTCTTTCTGCTTTTCCAGCAGTTTCCGCTTCCGGGTGATGTCGCCGCCATAGCACTTGGCGAGCACGTTTTTACGCAACGCTTTCACCGTCTCGCGCGAGATAACGCGGCTGCCGATGGCCGCCTGGATCGCCACATCGAACATCTGGCGCGGAATAAGCTCGCGCATCTTGCTCACGATATCGCGCCCAAAGTTATACGCCTTGTCCTTGTGCACGATGAATCCAAGCGCATCTATCGGGTCGCCGTTCACCAGGATGTCCATCTTGACGAGCTGCGCGGGCTGATACCCCGCGTTTTCATAATCAACCGAGGCGTACCCTTTGGTGGCGGTCTTGAGCTTGTCGAAAAAATCCAGCACCACTTCGTTCAGTGGCAGCATTGCCACCACCATGACGCGCTTGACGCCGATATACTCCAGCTTTTCCTGCACGCCGCGTTTTTCCTCGATGAGCGCGAAGATCGGCCCCAGATATTCGTCCGGCGTGAAGATGGTGGCGCGGATGATCGGCTCTTCGATCATCTCGTGCTGCTCCGGCAGGCTGTTGGGGTTATCGATGATCCGCACATCCCCCGGCGTTACCGTCACGCGGTAGCTCACGGTGGGGGATGTGGTGATGAGGTTCATGTTGAATTCCCGCTCCAGCCGCTCCTGAATGATCTCCATGTGCAAGAGGCCGAGAAAGCCGCAGCGGAAGCCGAAGCCGAGCGCGGCGGATGTTAGATCGG
>JAKAGL010000142.1 GCA_021815535.1 bacterium | reverse complement strand
AGCTGCTCAACGGCCCCTCGGCCATCGGCATCATGTCCGCTGGCAAAGCGCGGCTGGGCGTCATCGGCGGCGAATACAACAACCTGATCCTTTCGAAACTTTACCGCCAAGGCTCGTTCGGCGTCATCACCAAGTCGGGCGGCCTTTCGAACGAGATCATGTGGATCATTTCCCAGTTCGCCGACGGCATCACCACCGCCATCGGCATCGGCGGCGACTCCTACCCGGTCACCGACTTCGTGGACTACCTTGAGCTCTTCGAAAAAGACCCGGATACCAAAGCCGTGGTCATCGTGGGCGAAATGGGGGGCAACCTCGAAGAATCGGCCGCCGCTTGGTATGCGGCAAAGCCGCGCCGCATCAAACTCATCGGCGTTGTGGGCGGCTTCTGCCAGGAAAAACTTCCCAAAGGAATGAAATTCGGCCACGCGGGCGCAAAGGAAGGGGCCCATGGCGAAGGCTCGGCCCGCTCCAAAGCGAACGCGCTGACAAAGGCCGGTGCGATTGTGCCGGAGACCTTCGGCGCGTTGGGACCGGCCATCAAGAAGGTGTATGACGACCTGAAAGCCGTCGGCCAGACCACCAAGGCGGAAGATCTTGCTCCGTCCGAACTGCCCCAGCTTCCCAGAAAAGTGGAAGACGGGCTCAAATCCGGCGATATCGCGGTGGAACCGATCTTCAAGAACACCATTTCCGACGACCGGGGCGAAGAGCCGCTCTACTGCGGTTACGCGGCGAGCGAGCTGATCAACGAGGGATACGATATTCCCCACGTTGTCGGCCTTCTCTGGAATAAAAAACTGCCCACCCCGCTGGAAGCTGAACTGATCAAACGGATCATTATTCTTTCCGCGGACCACGGCCCCGCCGTATCCGGCGCGTTCGGCACCATCCTCGCGGCATGCGCAGGAATCGGCCTGCCGCAATCCGTCGCCGCCGGCATGATCATGATCGGACCGCGCTTTGGCGGTGCCGTCACCGATGCGGCGGTCTACATGGATTACGGCCTGAGGAATTATCCGAACGACGTTCCCGGCTTCCTTGCCTATATGAAAAAGGAAGTGGGACCGGTGCCGGGCATCGGCCACCGCGTGAAGAGTCTGAAGAACCCGGACAAGCGGGTGCAGGAGATCATCCGGTTCGTGCGGGACAACAACATAACCTCGCCGCGCCTGGATTACGCGTTGAAGGTGCAGGCTATCACCACCACGAAGAAGGACAATCTGATCCTCAACGTGGACGGCACGATAGGTTGCGTACTGCTCGACATGGGCTACCCGGTCGAATCGCTGAACGGCTTCTTCATGCTGGCGCGCACCATCGGCATGATCGGCCACTGGATAGACCAGAAGCGGAATCAGGGGCGCCTCATCCGCATGTATAACTACCTCATCAACTGGGCCGTCACCCCTCGCCGGCCGGTGCCGAAGCTGCCGAAGAAATAAGCGGCTATCTCAGCCAACCAAAGGCGGGTGGAGCAATCCACCCGCCTTTTTTATTCGCACACTGCGCGATCGGCCCCTCATAATTTGCCAATCCCAAAAGCCGGGCTATAATGGGAGCGTAAGAAGAGGTGATACATTTATGTTTACCTGGAAGGCCCTTATACGGACTGAGCATGACCTCGCAGCGTTTGTACTGCGCTTGACACTGGGATTTGTCATGTTTCCCCACGGCGCGCAAAAAGTCTTCGGCTGGTTCGGCGGACACGGTTTTACCGGCACCCTCGATTTCTTCACCAAAACAATGGGTATACCGCTTGTATTCGCTCTGCTTGATATCGCAGCCGAATTTCTGGGCGCTTTGGGACTGGTTACCGGTTTTCTGACGCGGGTAGCCGCTTTTGGAGTGGCATGCGTGATGGTGGTTGCGGTTTTCATGGTGCATCTCCCCAACGGGTTCTTCATGAATTGGTTCGGCAACCAGAAGGGAGAAGGGTTTGAATACCACCTCCTGGTGCTCGGCATTGCCATCGCCCTTATGATCAAGGGAGGCGGCGCGTTTTCCGTTGATAAAAAACTGTCCGAGCGGAAATGAACCGATCACATCAACCAAGGGCGGGTGGCACAATCCACCCGCCTTCTCTCACCACTTCCTTATCCTTCCAGAAGTCCGCACGATACTTTTTCGGGCTTTAGGTAATCATTCGCATGGCGCCATTCGAGACAAAATTGCCCCATCTATTGGGACATTAATGCCCCATTATTTTACCTGCCGATAAGGTTCGCGGAATAATCATTGTTTTTATTGATATTACACACTCCATTTATGGCACGAATCTCGCTGTATACAAAGTCATGGAAAAAATGACTAAAGCATTATTGTTGAAAAAGACCAAAGATGAACTGGCTCAGTTAGGAAAGGTTTATAACCTTACTCTCAAAAGCACATTCACAAAAGACGAGATGATCGCATCAATTCTGAAATCAGAAAAAAAATCTGAATCCACTTCTCGCGCAGCAGCCAAGAAAGGGACCACCGGAAAGAGCGGCGTCAAAGCCCCTGCCGCAAAAAAGGCAGGCGGGGTTAAAACGCCCCCCGTCAAACTGGAGATCACTGCAAAGAAGAAAACGGTTGCCGCCGCGAAGAGCGTTAACAAATCAGAAAAAGCGTCTCCCAAAGTATATGCCGCTCCCGCAAAAACAAAATCAATTGCCACTCATGCGGCAAGGCCTGTATCCCCCCCCTCTCCCAAAGCAGGTCTTGCCGCTCTTTCTTCTCACTCGAAAGTCAAAACCGTTCCCTCACCCGCAATGATATACCATGCGGGCGAAGAAGAAGTGGTTGAAGAGAGCAAGTATCATATCGCCCACTCGCAGGAACATCTTGAGAGGGCGGCCATACCGGACCGCTACGAGGACAACCGGATTGTGCTGCTGGCGCGTGATCCATTTTGGGGGCACACCTTCTGGGATTTACATCCCAATCTGCCGGCGGAAACCGCAGCCCGTGTTGGAGCGAACCTGAATGAATGCGGCTTTGCCTTACGGGTGTACGACGTAACCGACATCTCCTTTAACGGCGGTAATGCGCATAAATATTTCGACATCGGTGTACACGGACTTAAAAACAGCTGGTACGTCAACGTACCGGAAGAAGACCGTGCGTGGCTGGCCGAGATCGGCCTGAAGAACCGCAAAGGTGAATTCTTTATGATGGCGCGGTCGAACGTCATTATGATGGGTCGAAATTCCGTTTCCAACCGCACGGATGAGGACTGGATGATCGCCGACGATGACTTTTGGAAAATGTATGCCCTCAGCGGGGGTTTTCAAGCCCGCAGTTCCTCTATGAGCATTGACCTGCAAGAGCAAATGCGCCAACGGCTGAGCGGCGAAACCAGCTCCGGCGCGGTGAGCAGTTTTGTTACCTCGCTTACCCGCCCCAAACGCCAACAGGATCAGTTCTGGTTCCGCCTCGACTGCGAATTGATCGTTTACGGGGCAACCGAACCGGATGCAAAGGTTACGCTGGCGGGCCAAACCGTGCAACTGCGGCCTGACGGCACTTTTACCGCCCGCTTCGCATTGCCGGACGGCATTCAAATAATCGAGGCCAAAGCGCTTTCGGCCAACAGGAAATTTGAAAAAACAATCACCCCAACGGTTTCCCGCGGCACCACGGTGCTGCAAAACCGCCCGGAGCTTAAAGAGGAAACCGTAGAATGAACGCCCCAAAAGGATATTTGTCGCTAATCCTTCATGCGCACCTCCCCTATGTGCGCCACCCGGAATATGACGACTTTCTGGAAGAGGACTGGCTGTTCGAAGCGATCACCGAAACCTACGTCCCGCTTATCGAGGTTTTCGACGGGCTGGTACGCGACGGCGTTCATTTCCGCATCACCATGTCGATGAGCCCCTCGCTGATTTCGATGCTCACCGATTCCCTTTTGCAGCAGCGGTACCTGCGGTATCTCAATAAGCTGGTAGAACTTGCCAACAAAGAGATCGAGCGCACCCGTTTTGAGCCGCAATTCAACGACTTGGCAAAGATGTATCATTGGAAACTGACCAAAACGCGGGAACTCTTCACTCAGCGGTATCACTGCAACCTGGTTACCGCCTTTAAGGAATTCCAGGACAAAGGGGTGCTTGAAGTTATAACAGTGGGAGCAACACACGGTTTCCTGCCGCTGATGCAGAGCGTACCGAATGCCGTCCGCGCCCAGATACGGGTGGCGTCGAAACATTATGAAAAACATTTCGGACGCCGCCCGCGCGGCATCTGGCTGCCAGAGTGCGCATACTACCCCGGCGTTGAAAGCCTCCTGAAAGAAGAAGGTATCCGCTGGTTCGTGACCGACACCCACGGAGTACTGCATGCCGCACCCCGGCCGAAATATGGCGTCTATGCGCCTGTTTACACCCCCGCGGGAGTGGCCGCGTTTGCCCGCGACGTGGAAAGCAGCAAACAGGTATGGAGCTCTGTTGAAGGGTATCCGGGCGATTATGATTACCGCGAGTTTTACCGCGACGTGGGATACGACCTCGACTTTGAGTACGTGAAACCCTACATCCAGCCAAATGGATTGCGGAAGATGACCGGCCTCAAATATTACAAGATCACCGGATCGAGCAACCATAAGGAGCCGTACAATCAGTATGCCGCCCTTGAAAAGGCCGCATCGCACGCAGGGAATTTCATGTTCAACCGCGAAATGCAGATCACGCACCTGCATGGAGTGATGGGGGGCAAGCCGCCCATCATTGTTGCGCCGTATGACGCGGAACTGTATGGCCACTGGTGGTACGAAGGGCCGGATTGGATCAACTTCCTCCTGCGGAAGATCAACTATGACCAAAACGTCTTCAAGACAATCACGCCATCGGAATACCTGCAGGAATTTCCACGCAACCAGGTCTGCCAACCGCCCATGTGCTCATGGGGCTACAAAGGCTACAACGAGGTCTGGCTGGAGGGAAGTAACGACTGGGTATACCCGCACCTGATAAGGGCCGCCGAGCGGATGGTATCCATGGCGCAGCGGCACAGGAATACCGATAACGGCAAGGAACGGCTGTTGAATCAGGCGGCGCGCGAACTGTTGCTGGCGCAGGCATCAGACTGGGCCTTTATCATGAAAACCGGCACAATGGTCGAATACGCCGTGAAGCGTACCAACGACCACATCTCCCGTTTTAACCGGCTTGCCGACCAAACTGATAACGGCCAAGTGGATTACGAATGGCTTGGTCGTATCGAATCGTTAGACAACATTTTCCCGGAAATTGATTTCCGGGTATACGCTTAGAAAAGGATCCCAAATCCAATGCTGCCGGGTTCTCCGGCAGGATTGTCCCTCTTCCCCTCCGGCTGGCTCCCCCGCCAGCCGGAGTCCCTTTTTCCCCGCCAACTGCTCCTAATCCTCCTGATTAACCGGTCTACTCCGGAAAAAACTCTTGCCGTCTCTGGTGCAACCAAACCTGCTATAAAATAATCACTTACTCTTGAGTTCACCGGGAGATTATGGTAATTTACCTCCAGTTAAAAAACACCCGTAAACCTTTGGTGGCGGGAATGGCTGAAACAAACGCATAAGTTGGCGGAATAACCATGATTGAATTCTTTGTTGTCATGTCGGTTACGATGCTTGCTTTTTCTGTGCGTTTAGAACGGCCGCTCTCCGTTATCAAAGTACAAAAGGTTTGCGGCGAAGAACAGACTTGCACCCAGACGGTTATCCAGACTTTTTCCCGTGCCGTATCGGCTGTAATTCCTATGCCGATGACGCCAGGTATTCCGGCTCGCGCTTTCAATGCCACGGCGGCTTTCACACGCCGCCCTTTTGCCCAGCCGGGGTTGCAACCGATCATGCGTGATACCAGCCCGAACACATCGGGGCTCATGCAACCGCTTCTCTCCTGATAACCGTCCGTCGCAGTCTGTTCCTTCCGCCGCGTGGCAGGTGCGCCCCTTATTTGGCGCTTGAGATGGAAGGAAAGAATAGAATATGAACGAGTTCATCATTTACGCGGTTATCGCCGCCGTGGGTATCGGCATCGGTATCGGCATCAGCATTCTCATTGAACGGAATAAAGCGGCCGATGCCAAGCAAAAGGCCGATACCTTCATTAACAACGCCCGCAAAGAAGCCGCCAGCATCGTAAAGGACGCGAAGCTCGAGTCCAAGGATCTCATCCTCAAGGCCCGAAACGAATTTGACCGCGAGGTGCGCGAGGCCAAAAAGGACCGCGAGCAGGCTGACCGGCGCCTCCAGCAACGCCAAAGCCAACTGGACAAAAAGATGGACCAGGTGGAACAACGCGAACGGGAGATGGATAAGCAGGATCAGGATCTCAAACGCCAGATGGAAAAATCGCGCGAGGCCGAATCACGATACGAATCCCTGATGCAGGAACAGATACGCAAGCTGGAACACATCGCGGCAATGTCGCAGGAAGAGGCCAAGGCAGACCTGAAAGAGCGCCTGCTGCAAACCACCCGTAACGAATGCGGCATCCTGATGAAGAAGATCGAGGAA
>JAKAGL010000141.1 GCA_021815535.1 bacterium | reverse complement strand
GGGGCCGGGGCGGCCGCAGGGGCCGGGGCGGCTTCAGGAGCCGGGGCCGCCGCAGGAGCCGGAGCCGCTTCAGGAGCCGGGGCCGCCGCAGGAGCCGGAGCTTCTTCTTTCTTTTCGCAGGCCGGAAGCACCGCGAGAACGCCCGCGAACATCACAACCATCGCCAAAAGACCAAACTTCTTAAACATTCTCTTCTTTTATCCTCAAAAAATTGTTCCGCCCGGTCACGTTTGCCGGCACACCCTGCACCGACGGACCGTTTAACAGCATGTCCATACAACCGCGGGAATCTAGCACATAAAGCGGCTGGCGGCAACAAAATTATAAATCTAAGGGTATATTATCAATAAAAAGGCCGGTTTTTTGTCTCATGTATAATGAAGAAACCTGCAACCGGAGAATGAACATGAAAATAGGCGTGATATCCGATACGCACGACAATGTGCCTAAAATTGAGGCGGCAATACGCCATTTCAACAATACGGGGGTAGGGGCCGTACTGCATTGCGGCGACTTTGTGGCCCCTTTCGCGTTGCTTCCGTTCAGGGAGTTGAAACCAAAACTCTATCTTGTCTACGGCAACAACGATGGCGAGAAAAAGGGGTTGCGCGCCCTAGCGGCCGAGCACGGATGGACACTGGGCGACATGCCGATGGAGGTGGAACTGGCCGGACGGAAGATCGTGATGTTGCACGAGCCGGACCGGGTGGAAGGGTTGCGGCGCGCCGCCCGGCATGACGTCATCCTTTACGGCCATACGCACCGGCCCCGTGCATCGCACGAGGGGGGGCGGCTCACGCTTAATCCCGGCGAAGGCGGGGGCTGGCTCAGCGGGAAGGCGACCGTGGCGGTCGTCGATCTGGAAACCCTTACCGCGGAATTTCACGAAATCGGCGATCTGGACGAGACTCCCGCCGCGTTGTAGGCGGCCCGTTTTTTTTGGGATATGATACCCGCTCATCAATAAACGAAACCTGCGATTAACCGTGACAAACAAGGAGATAGCGTGTTTAAAAAAGCCCTTTTCGCGTTTTGCCTTTTAGCATTGACGGCGGTTCCGCGCGCCCATGCGCTGCCCGGGTTGGATATCGACCTCAGTGTGGGAACCGCCAACCGCACGCCGTCCGGCACCGTGGAAGTTGGCGGCGGAGGGTCGACACCGACTTCCGCGAACCTTAAGGACGATCTGAATCTGGGCGATCACGCCGATCTTGTGGGACAGCTTAAGGTCAAGCACGCCATCCCGTTCATCCCCAATTTCTACATCAATTATCTGCCGATGAGTTTTTCAGGGGACAAAACCGGCACGTCGAACATCACCTACGGCGGCCAAACCTTCCAGGCCAACACTCTACTCCATACCGAGTTGACGTTGAACGCGGTCGATGTAGGCCTCTTCTACGACATACCGTTGATAAAAACCGCCACCGCCGGCATCATCGATCCCGAGATCGGCCTCAACGTCCGTTCGCTCTCTTTCAGCGGCAAGTTGACCGGCACCGTGGGGGGTGTGGCGAATACCACCGTGGAAAAAACCGCATCGATCCCGGTGCCGATGCTTTATATCGGCCTGGGCGTCTACCCCATCCATCTTCTTTCGTTCAACGCGCAGTATAAGGCGCTCAGCCTCGGCGGCAACAGCATCACCGAATGGGGCGTGGAAATGGGGATTCACCCCATGCCGGTGCTCTATCTGGCGCTTGGCTACAGCACGCAGAATATCACCCTGGATACCGACAACATTAAGACCAGCATCGGTTTCAGCGGACCGTACGCCGCCATCGGCGCATCGTTCTAAACAGTTCGCGCATGGCGAGGATCCCGTTGCGCAACGGGATCCCTCGCCGCGCTTATCTCCTGCCGATTTTTTTCAGTTCGCGCAATGCGCCGCGCCCCACCCAGCGGGAGGCCGCATCGGGCGATACGGCAAGTTCCGCCGCCAGCGCCAGCGCCTCTTTGCGCAAGGCCGGATTCCGCTTGCCGATCTGCCGCAGAGCCCAGTTCACCGCCTTCTTCACGAAATTCCGGCCGTCGCCGGCTCCATCGCGTATCATCGGCAGGAATGCCAAAAACCGCGCATCGGCGGCCCGCTTGTCGTGAACCGCCAATACCGCCATCATCACAAACCCGGCGCGTTTGACGTATTCGCGCGGACTGCACCGCCACACACGGGCCTTCTCATACGCATAAGGGGTTTTGTCGAAAAGATTGCCGCAGACCTGATCGCAGATATCCCACGAGTAGAGTGTCTTTGCCCAGCGGTCCATCTGCGCGGGAGTCACTTTCCCCGGCTCGTCTACCAATGCGGCGAGTATCCGCGCGTCATGGATGCCGCTGGCCCACAGCTTTTGCGCCAGTGAATGATCGTGGCCGATCTCCCTGGCGAAGCCGCGCAACAGCGGCATGCTCACCCCCAGGCCGTTCCTGGGGACGATGCCGTAGCGCGCCATTCCGGCAAGGTTGCGCGGATTTCCCAGCGCACACAGTTTCCTGATGATTTCCTGGGCGCGCCGCGCAGCGGTCAAATGTGCCGTCATCCCGCCGATTGTACCCCCGTTGGCGCGCCGCGCGGCAGTTGCGCCGTTTCATGTGAATTCACTACAATACGAATGCCGGTTCTTTACGCAGGTCTTATCAAACGGGGGGCATGCAGTGACCATCATCAATCACATTCTGACGATCGCCAGTTTCGTTATCCTCTGCATCATGTTCTTCGGGCCGCTGGGGTTCACCGTGTGGCTATACCGGCACAACCGGCGGCAGACGCAAAGCTCGCTGTTGCGGGGCAAGCACTGGTTTCTCGGCCCCCTCCGCTACCTCATCGAAAAAATCGGCCCGGAGCTTCGCTTCTATATCACCGATGACGACAACGCCGGCAGGCCGATAAGCCGGGTGAAGTTTGTCGCCATCGTCAAGGCCGCGAAATACCTCAATACGCTCATCAGCTACGGCAGCAAGCGCGATTTCGCCGCGCCGGGACTTTATCTGCAAAACACTCTTTTTCCCCCGCTCACCAGCGAAATGGCGGTGGATCATCCCGATTCCATTCCCACCCGCAAATACACCATCGAGGCGGATACTCTTTTCATGCGCTTTGAAAAGCTGAAACCCGAGAACGTGCGTCCCTGGTTGCTGGCGGACGAACATGCCATTACTGTCGGTCCCGAGGCAAGAAGGCCGTGGCGGCTGAAGGGGCTTATCGGCACCAGCCGCATGGGTTATGGGGCGCTGGGGCCGAACGCCGTGTCGGCCCTCAGCCGCGGCGTCGGCATGGCTGGCGGATCGTGGTTGAATACCGGCGAGGGGGGGCTCAGTCCGTATCATCTGCTGGGGGGCGGCGACATCATTTTCCAGTTTGGCGCGGGGCTTTTCGGCGTGCGCGACAAGAGCGGACAGATGGATTGGGAACAGCTGCGCGAGAAAGCCCGCATCCCGCAGGTGCGCGCAATCGAGATAAAACTTATGCAGGGGGCCAAGATACGCGGCGGCCATGTGGAGGGAAGCAAAGTCACCCCCGAGATAGCCGCCATACGCAATGTAGAGCCGTACACTCCGATCAACAGCCCCAACCGCATCCCCGGTGTCGATACCATGCCGCGGCTTTTCGATTTCATCGAGCGCGTGCGGGATACCACCGGCCTGCCGGTGGGGGTGAAACTGGTCATCGGCGGGCAGGATGGGCTGGAGGAATTCTGCGCCGAGTTCCGCCGCCGCGGCACGGGGCCGGATTTCATCACGGTGGATGGTGCGGAAGGAGGCTCGGGGGCGACATACAAGGAGATGGCGGACAGCCTCGGCCTGCCGATATACTCCGCGATCATCATCGCCGATGATACGTTGCGCGCCTACGGCCTGCGGGACAAGGTGAAGCTGATCGCATCGGGCCGCCTGCATCTGCCGGATGAACAGGCGATAGCGCTGGCGTTGGGGGCCGATCTCATCGCCGCCGCGCGCGCCTTTATGATAACCATCGGCTGCATCATGACGCAAAAATGCCACTCCAACGAGTGTCCCGTCGGCGTGGCCACCACCGATCCCGCCATGCAGCGCGCGCTTTTTGTGGAGGAAAAGATGTACCGCGTGGTGAACTACCTCATCACGGTGCGCGCAGGGCATTTCAGCACCGCCGCCGCCTGCGGCCTCACCTCGCCCACGCAGTTCACCCGCTCGCATGTGGTGTTCAAGGATGCCGATTACACCGTGCGCAACTGCGCCGATCTCTTCCCCCGCCCCTCATTGCGCGTGGGGTTTTAGCGCTGTGCAGGAACCAAAAATGATATCCGTTGATTGGATCAGGGAACAGGTTATGTGTGAATGCCGTGCCTTGTGAAGAGTGCGATTTCTGCGGGGAACGGTACTATGAGGCCGCCACGCTAAAAAAGATCGAACATGCCTTTGAGGAAATCAGCCGGTCCGGGAAGAAAGCCTCAAAGGAAATCAACGTTCCCGTCGAGGAATTCGCGGAATTATGAAATTTTCCGAGGATGACTCATTTATTTCAGTCTGGGCAATAATTTAAATCGCGGTGACTTTTGCTTCGGCGAGGATCGCTTCCTCAAAGCTGATAGCGGAAGGGGCCGTTCTTATTTGACCGTTTTCCCCTCAAGGCGGATGATCCGCGACATCGAGCTGTTATAGATCAATCCCGCCGCCTCCGGGTCCACCATGTTCCGTGCGTACAATTCAAAAAGAAATGCGGCCTGAAACGCGTACGCGCCGTCCTTCCCGCCATCGCACGCCGGAACCTCCGTAAGGTCAATATCCGGGCTTCCGGCGGAAACATACTTGCAGTTGCCGGGGCAGCGGATGTGGGGGTAGCCATCTCCATCGCTGTGCCGCGCTTCGTGGATAAGGCAGTAGGCACGCTCAAGGAATCCGGATTTTGTAAAGAACCGGTCGCCGATGTAAAAATGCCCTTGATTGTTGTTCACCGCGATCGTCCAGCCGTTCTGCGGCGCAATGCTTTTTACCCGGCCGAGCAGCCATCCCTTCAGCTTTTCCCCATCAAAATCGAAACCGTATAAACGCCGGAACGACGAGAGGCGATAGTATATCCCCTTTGGGATGGCCACATCTTTCACCTTCAGGGCGCCGATGGCGTTGACGGTCTCCTCGACCGCGGCCAGCTGTTCCGTTGATAGCCCCGCAATGTCGATACCATGCTCCTTCCAATAGGCCTCTTCGCCAAAGGAAGAACAGGGCGACAGCAACGCCAGCATCAGCAACGGCAATAACAATTTCATCCGCTTCTACCTATGTTCGATGAACGCAATGAGTTTTTCGCGGTATTCATCGCCATGCACCGTCATGGCGTCGATGTGATGTCCGTGCGGGACTTCCCAAAATGTTTTCGGCTCCCCAGCCAGCTCGAAAATACGCTTGCCGAACCGGATCGGCACGACCGCATCGTCGCTTCCATGGATCACCAGAATACGGGTTCCCGCAAGCGACGGAATGACATCCTCCGGGGCATATGCGTCGGAGACCAGCAGATACGCCAGCGGCTGGAGCGGCCACGTAAACCAGTGCTGGGAAAGCTTCTGACGGGCAATTTCCTTGTACGAGGCAAAGGACGATTCTATAACCACCGTATCGATTGAGGCGCGCCGGGGGAAATCGGCAAGGGCGCGCAACAGCACCGCGCCGCCAAGCGATTGGCCGTAGGCGACCAGCACTTTTTTTGGTCCCGCGGGATTGCGCGCTTTGAGCAGCCCCTCCGCATAGGTCAATGCGGCCACAGCGTCTTCGTTAAGCGTCTGTTGGCTTGGTGAGCCTTCCGATGCACCATACCCGGAGTAATCGAAGGTGAACAGGCCGTAGCCGTATTTCACCACCCACGCCAGCGAAAGAAAGTGGGTGGAGATATTCTCGGCGTTGCCGTGAAACTGCACAATGATTCCCTTCTCTTCCGCGCCGCCGGCCGGGGGAAAATACCATCCGTTCAATTTCCTTCCGCCGGAACTTTCGAAAAGAACATCCTCATTGGCAAAGCCGAAATCGGCGGGATGATAGAAGCCCATTCTCTGCGGCTGGTAGAAAAGGTGGGTGCAGGCGGGGAGAGCCGCCGCCAGCAGGGCGATGGCAAGATACCGGCCCACAACATCTGTCTTGCGTGTCATTAATAGTACGCGTCCACATTAACCATCACTTCATTATCATCGTTGATGCGCGAAACGGCCACGCCCACGGCAAAATTTTTATCAAAGGCATACCGCTGACGCAATCCGAAACGATATTCGTTCGTGATGTTTCCCGCCGGATAACGCACCGCATTCAAAAAGATGTGGGTTTTCAGGCTGTCCGTTTCCTCGATAAGTCCGCCCGCCTCCAGCCCGACGCCGATCCGGTACCGTTCGGCAAACCGGTTGGCCACCTCGCCGCGCCCCGTTAGCATGGCATACAGGATGGCGGAATCCGAAACCGGCGTTTTCACCGCGTAACCGTCGCCGAAATTGACGTAAAAAGCCTGGCATTCTTCACAGCCG
>JAKAGL010000140.1 GCA_021815535.1 bacterium | reverse complement strand
GTCCAGCACATCCCTGGCGTAGCGGTCGGTTTGGGCGTTCCGTATCTCGTCGAATTTTTTAGGCGCCAGGTGGGGCATTTCGGCCAATGTTTTCGCGGCCCGGTAGCGCACCCACCATTCCTTGTCCGTCAGCATGCGGACAATTCCTTCCACGTCGTCCCGGTTCCCCACGCGCCCCAAGGCGCTTACCGCCTGCATACGGACATACCAGATCGGATGATCCAGATAGCCGTGTGCAAGGTTTCGCTGGCGCGGGTCCTTTATCATCTGCAGGCAGATCGATATGACCTCGCCGGACCGCGTGCGGCCAAGCCAGTAGCGGATGCATTCATTCGCGGTCTCTTCGCCGGCGGTATTGAGCAGGCGTATCAACGCGGGCGCATCGGCTTCTCCGGCGCCCATCACCGCATCTTTAAGCGGGCCCGATACCGTTCCCTGCCCGGCTTCGCTTAAAAGCCGTTCGCACGCCGATGCCGGCCAATCGTCGCGGCGGGCAAAAAGGGGGATCAGCTTCTTCACGGCGCGCGCCGCGTCTATATTCACCATTGCGGACGCCGCCGCAAGGGAGAACGCGGTGTTCTCCGATGCCACTTCTTTCACCAGGTATTTGAAAGCGATCGGCTCCCGGAACAAACCCGCGGCGTGCGTCGCCGCCAGCCTGCGGCGGGAACTTCCGTTGATGAGCGTTCTCAGAACAAACCGGCGGATGTT
This sequence comes from bacterium, assembly GCA_021815535.1. Classification (GTDB taxonomy): domain Bacteria; phylum Nitrospinota_A; class UBA7883; order JACRGQ01; family JACRGQ01; genus JACRGQ01. The sequence continues at coordinate 5,777 of JAKAGL010000140.1, read as the reverse complement.
TGCGGCATCGGCAAATGCGTTAAGCCGCTTTTTCCCTTCCCCTTTCACGATGGAATGGTATTGGTTGAACAGGGTAAGGAAAAGGTATTTTTCTTCTTCCGAAAGACGCGGAAGTTCCGTTGGGGGATCGTACAGCGCCTGCACAAACAGGGGGCGCCAGACCGACAGGAAGTTCTGCCGCCGCAGTTCCATCCGGTGAAAAAGCCCGCGCATGGCAAGAATGCCGGCCAACATGGCAAAGGTAAGCGCCATTGACCCGGTGCCGATCCCGATCGCCAGCCGGACGACTAAATCAGAAGGTTCGGCCGATACCAAGGGATAGCCAGTTTCTTGTGTAAAAAGGGGATTGCCGATGGGTGCCCGCTTCATAGATCAACAGCCAGCCGCACATCAGATAATGCCTGCCGGTCAATAAATATTCCGTGATGTCCGATGACAACAGGCCGGCCGCTCCGGTGTTTTCGACTTCGCTGCCGATGGCATACCCGGCTCCGATAAAACTGCGGTCGGCATAGTACCAGTCCACCCTGAACGCGTGGCTTGAAACCGATCCGGCGTTCTCCACCGTCACGGGGTAAAAGGTGTACGCCCCGCGCAAATCGCCCCAATACCGTTCTACGCGGAAACTCCCCATATTCACCTGCGACTGGTCGTACTCCGTCCGCCGGTAACCGGCGGCCAATACCCAGCCCGAAAGCGCCATATCCACCTCTGCAAATCCGGACCATCGGGGAAAAACATTATGGGTCGGGCTTAGGCTCAGTTCCGCGGCAAGCGAGAAAGGAGCGGCAAGGGGATGGACAAACCCGATCTGGTATTCATCGTCGGCAAGGGAAAACCGGTTCGTTTGGCGTATCCCGCCGTAAAGGGTATCGCCGCTTTCCGATCTTTCCTGCAACCGGAGCCACGCGGCACGCCAGTCCTGATACCCTTTATCAAGCGATTCGTGCGTATACTCCGCTTCAGCTTCATACCGGGGCGGCGCATCCGCGGCGAGAGGCGCGTTATCAGTGGCGGCATTGGCAACCGGGGCGCAAAAGAAGAAGAGCAGAACGGGTATCCATAATTTCATTTTCATTTGTCCCGCAACAACCGCCTGATGCGGGCCAACAGTTCGCTGGAGTCGAACGGCTTGGTTATGTAATCGTCGGCGCCGGTATCCAACCCGCGCACGATGTCCTTCTGGACGCTTTTTGCGGAAAGCATGATTGCCGGAATGCCGCGCCATCCTTCGGTCTCGCGGATCTTTTTTAAGAGGGTGAAGCCGTCAACAAACGGGAGCATCACGTCAAGAATGATGACATCGGGCGGCATTCCGGTTTCTATCATCCGCAATGCCTCCCGCCCGTCCGTCGCCGTGACGACCGCAAACCCTTCGCGCTCCAACATGAACCGCACAATGCTTATGATGTCTTCGCTATCTTCGATAACCAGGACCGTTTTTTTCGAACGCTCCCCTTTGTCCCCGCTCATGTTCCGCATGCTCTCCGTAAATGCTGTCATGTAATTCATCGCGCACCAATCCGTGCGGACCAAGCAATGTTTCATTGATGGCCCCGTAAATTTGTCCCGCATTGTAACACTTTTGCCGGGCCGGAAATGAAGAACTATTAAAAATTCTGCTAGCCGGAACCGAATATCAGGCTATATACTTCGCCCGGATATTCATCGCCATGCTTCATGGAGGGGATGTGAAGGAAAAGGGGCCAAGGAAGGTATGTAATATTATCGTATTTAATTGAATTTGATAATATTAGCTTTTGGAATGCTCCATTAAAGAAATCGGGCGTTTTTTTTGATTTCAGGACCTTGTAAAAGATAACCACCGCCTCTCATCAGAAAAATTATCAAGCGACCATCCAATTTTTCAAAGCCAAAAACGCTGATTAATCAGCATGTTCAATGGGCTTCGCCAACCGGGGTCATTTGGCGGCGTCATGCGGCGCATTATTCCAAAGGGTTATGGCTTGAAAATTGCTGTTTTTTTGACCAATTGGCACGTCAATTCACAAATCATAAGGGAGAGCACACAGCATGACCAGGGAAAGAGGGGATATTTTAAAAGATCTGATGGATGGGGTTTTCCTCATGAATGAGGAACTCGTCATCAAGGCCGCCAATGAGATCGTGGCCAACAACTACGATGCGTACGACGCCATCAACAACGGCCTCATCGCCGGCATGAACCAGGCGGGGGTGCTGTTCGACAAGGAAGAGTACTTTGTGCCGGAGCTGCTTATCTGCTCCGATGCGATGTATGCGGGGATCGAGATCCTCCGCCCGCATCTGAAGAAGAGCGACAAGCGTGAGCAGGTCAAGGTTGTCATCGGCGTGGTCGAGGGGGATACCCACGACATCGGCAAAAACCTGGTGAAGATCATGATGGATGCCGCCGGATTCGAGGTGCATGACCTGGGCAGGAACGTGCCGCTGGCAAGTTTCGTCGAAAAAGCCAAAGAAGTCAACGCCGACCTCATCTGCCTTTCCACCCTCATGACCACCACCATGGATGGCATGGCGACGGTGATCGAGATGCTGAAGGAAGAGGGGATACGGGATTCTTACAAGGTTATCATCGGCGGCGGGCCGATCTCGCAGGCTTTCGCCAACAAGATCGGGGCGGACGGCTACGCGGACAACGCCGCCGGCGCCATAAAAGTTTCCAGAAGCCTGCTGGCGAAAGCCGCGGCGTAACAAGGAGAACAGCAATGACCACCACTACCGCCGCAATTCCCAAGGATACGCAAGGTTCACTTGAACGGGTGATGTGTTACCTCAAAGGGGAAAAGCCCCAGCGCGTCGCCTGCTTTCCGCTGATACTCAACCACGCCGCGCGTGTGCACGGCATCTCCGTCGGCACGTATAACCGCAACGGCAAGGCGATGGGACAATCCCACGTTTCCGCCTTCCGCCGGTACGGCAACGACCTGATCCTCATTTTCTCCACCACCTCCACGCTGGCCGAAGCGATGGGGACGAAGATGAACTTCTTTGAAGAAGACGCCCCGCAGATCGCCGAATCGTTCATCAAGCAGCACTCCGATCTTTCCAAGGTGAAGGTGCCCGATTTCAACAAGGACGGCCGTCTGCCGGTCTATATGGAAGCGACCGAAGTGGCGGTGAAGGAAGTGGGCAGCGAGGTCTGCGTTAGCACGGTCTTTGGCGGACCGTTCACCACCGCTGCGGCGCTCTATCCGGTGGAAAAGATCACCCGGGAACTGATAACCAATCCCAAATGGGTGCATGAGCTTCTCGAGGTCTGCACACAGGCCGGCATCAAATTCATCGACGAGATATTGGCGCGGAAGGCGCTGCCGATCATCGTGGAGCCGATCGGGTCGGCCAGCCTGGTCAGCCCCAGGCATTTCCGCGAATTCGTGACGCCGTACCTGAAGCGCCTTTCCGACCACGTGCACAAGGTTGGCGGCGGCATGCCCGCCGTGCTTCACATCTGCGGCAAAACCACGCCGAACTGGCAGCCGATGCTGGAATCCGAATTCGACATCTGGAGCCTCGACGCCGTTGACTTGGGGCAGGCGAAAGCCGCCGCCGGCCACCGGGTGGCGCTGGTGGGGAACGTGGTTCCCGCGAACCTGTTGAAGAATTCCCCGGAGGAGATCGACGCGGAAGCGCGCGTTATCTGCGGCAAGATGGGGGACAAGGCGGGCTTTATCCTGGGATCGGGCTGCGAAGTGCCGATCAACACCCCGCCGGAGAACGTTGACGCGCTCATCAACGCCGCGCGCAAATACGGCCGTTACGACAATTAAGTACCGCGGCCGGCAACAGGTTCCCTCTTGGTTGCCGGCCTCTTTTGAAGAAGCACCATGAATGAAAAAACAAGACTTCTAAAGGCCCTGCGGAAAGAACCCGTCGACCGCGCGCCGTTCATCTGCCCCGGCGGAATGATGAACATGACGGTGACCGACCTCATGGATGCCGCCGAAAGCGCGTGGCCCGATGCCCATTTGGATCCCGAAAAGATGGCGCGTCTCACGCTGGCGGCAAACCGGCTGGCCGGAGTGGAGAACACCGGCGTTCCGTTTTGCATGACCATCGAGGCGGAGGCGATGGGATCGCAGGTCTACCTCGGCACGCGGGGGACCGAACCGCGGGTAACGGAATACGCCATCGGCAGTTTTGCGGAGATCGGCCGCCTGCGGCCGATCGATCCCGGCGCGGGGCGCGCCAAGGTCTGCGTTGAGGCGATACGGATATTGAAGCGGGAGGCGCCCGGAACGCCGGTCATCGCGAACCTTTCCGGCCCCATCAGCCTGGCTTCTTCCCTTATCGACCCGATCGTTTTTTACAAGGGGCTGATCGCCGACAAGGGGAACGTCCACAACCTGATGAAGATCGTTAACGAAAATCTCATCCGGTTCGGCGATGCGCTGGCGGAGGCGGGGGCCGATGTGATTTGCATCGCCGATCCGTCGGCTACCGGCGAGATATTGGGAAAGAAGGTGTTTGCCGATTTCGCCCTGCCGTACATAAACGCCTTGACGAATTACTTCCGCGAAAAACACGGCCTGCCGTCCATCGTCCATATTTGCGGCGATGTGAGGCCCCTCGGCGGCCTGCTTGGCGAGATCGCCGCCGAGGCGGTCAGCGTCGATTCCATGGTAAGCATAAAAACGCTGCGCGAATTTGCCCCCGCCAAGGTATCGATGGGGAACGTAAGCACCTATCTGCTGGAAAAAGGGGAGCCGGCCGACGTGGCGAGACACGGGGAACGGTGCGTGCGGGCCGGGGTGGGCATTCTGGCGCCGGCCTGCGGCCTCGGCCCCAAGACATCCATCGCCAATATCAAAAGCCTTTCAAGGGCGGGCCGTGAAAGCGGCGTGGCCGCAAGATCGTAAACGGATTGACAGGAGGACCAGGCAATGAAGATAGTATCAACAGCCATAATGGTTTTGGCGTTTGTATGCGCCGCCGGCGGCGCCGCGCGTGCGCATGAGCACGGACACGAGGGCATGGCCGCGGCTCCGGCCGCCGCTTCGGCGGAGGGCCTGACGGAAACGGGGCAGGTATTGAAATCGGCCGATTTCGCGCGGGCCGCCAACGCCTACAAGATCGCCGAAGAGATGCCCAAAACCATCGATGCGCTCTACTGCTGGTGCAAATGCAAGGAAAACCCCAAGCTGCACCACAAAACGTTGCTCACCTGTTACACCAGCGATCACGCCTCCAAGTGCGGCATCTGCATGCACGAGGCCGAAATGGCCGCAGACCTGACCAAGCAGGGAAAGAGCATCCCGGAGATACGCGCCGCGGTGGATGCCTTCTACAAGGCGAAGGAAGAGAAAGAAAAGCAGGAGAAGAAGTAGCCCGCGTTATTGTATAAAGGACGGATGATGGAAAAAGTTGAGATACGGTTCCTGCCGCAGAACAAAACGGTTGATGCCGTTGTAGGCTCCTGCCTTATGCAGGTGGCGCGCGAAGCGTATATCGACATCGAGTCGTCGTGCAGCGGCAAAGGCACCTGCGGCAAATGCGTCGTGCAGCACGTCGATGGCGCGGCGGAGGAGCCGCATCATGACGAGATCAGGCACATCAGCGCCGAAAACCTTGCGCGGGGCATGAGGCTCGCCTGCCGTTCGAAAGTCACCGGCAGGGCCGAATACCACGTGCCGCAGGGGGCCGGAAAGAAACACCGCATCCTTTCGGAGGGGGTGATGCCGCAGTTCACCCTGAGCCCGAACATCACGAAAGAATACCTTCAGCTTGAGAAACCGAAGCTGGAAGACAGCCTGGACGACGTTTCGCGCATCGAACGG
>JAKAGL010000139.1 GCA_021815535.1 bacterium | reverse complement strand
CGGCGGAATAGCGGACATGGAACACATCGAAGTGCCCCGTACCGGCGAAATCAACAAACGCGGCGCGGTTGTGCCCCGATATGGCGATGTGGCGCACCCGCCCCTGCCGTTTCAACTCCAGCGCGGCATCGAGCACCGCGCGAGGGGGCATGCTGTTGTACCACCCCAGCAACAGAACGTCGGCGTATTCCAGCCCGGTTCTCTTGAAGAAGCGGTCCATGCTCCAGCGCACCAACCACCCCGCGCGCAGATAGCACTGCGCCGTGACTATCAGTTTATCGCGCTGCCCCTTGGCGGCAATGTTTTTGATGGCCTGGTTCATGCCGGGACGGCGGATGGAACCGTGATAGAAATAGTTGCAACCCCGCTCGAAGGCCATCTCGAACGCCGCGGCGGGCGCGCCGTAGCCCCCCGAAAAACCGAGCCGCCCCACCGCCAGTCCGCTTGTCCCCAGCACATTTACCGGCGCGCGCATTTCCGTTCCCCCCCCCGCGGTCAGCGTCCCGGCCGTTGGGCCAGTTCTTTCAGTATTACGTAAAGTTTTTCCGCCACCGCCTTTGGCCCCTCCTGCTCGAAGCCGGGGATGCCGAGGCGCGTGCGCACCTGCCCCACCTTTACGCCGGTCTCGAACATGCGCGCGAAGACCGCCGCCGCCACCTTCTCGTGCTTCACCTCGCGCTGTTGCGCGCCAAACGGATTGGCGAAGTACGTGCGGACCAGCCCCTTCTCGTCGGTGGTTCCCTTGGCAAGGCGCGAGCCGTCGCGGAAGACATGCAGGGCGTCCTCCGCGCGGCTGAAGAATTCCACCGCCGGTTTTTCGTCGTCCAGATGCTCGTAGTTGTTGGCGTAAAACAGCATGTCCACCGGATACCCCATCACCACGTGGTGATAGGCGGTGATCGGCATGACGAGCCGGGCGTTCTTGCGGTCCGGATTGATGAAGATGGATCGGTCCACCTCGTCGTAGGCGTATTTGGGGTGTAGGTCGTCCAGCCGGACGAACGCGCCGATCTCGGTGCCGTAGCCGTGTACGCGGCCGTCCTCCTTGACGGCGAGGCTTCCCATGTCGTCGAAGATCACCTTGATGTCGCTGAAGTATTCTTCGGCGATGGCGCGCAGCGCCTCCAGCGTTTCGCTTTTGCCCGCGCCGGAATCCCCCACGAGGACGATATTCGCGTAGCCCCCCTCTTTCAGCTTGATATGCACCATCGCGCCGTGAAGCGGCAGACGGCCCCTGTTCAGCATCGCCACGTTGTGCAGCGTCAGCGTCATCTTTTTGAAATAGCCGAAGTAGCCAACCTCGGCGTTGCGCTGCACCATGCCGGTGATGATGCCGCTTTGCCGATCCTCGAAAAATTCCGTGTACTCCTTCATGCCCTCCCCCGGCACGCCGAACAGCACCACCAGATCCGGCATTTTGCCGTTGATGTCTTCGTATTCCGCGATCTCGAACAGGTTCGCCATTGAAAGCGCCTGCGCGATGTAATCGTGATGGAAGAAGATGAACGCGGTCAGTTCGCCCACCTTGGCGGGGAAGCAGAACCACTCGCTGGGATCCACCGTGATGGGGCCGTGCGGGCCGGGGATCTCCAAAAACGTCCCTTGGCGCGTGTTGGACCGCGAATACAGGATCAGCGGCGGCTCGATGAGCGTGATGCGGATGAATTCCACATCCTTAAACGCCTGCAGGAACGCCGGGCACTTCCAGTCGATCCGTTCCAACAGCATCGCCATGTTCGCCCCGGCGGGAAGCTGGCGGTAAACCTTGGGGTCTTTACCGGACAGGTGCTCGCCGATGAGACGGTTCGTCCGCAGGATAAGGTTGCGCAAGTCTTCGCAGCCGGACATGAACTGGTCGTGATAGATGTCGATGGAATTCTGGCCGGAGCCGGGCGGCATCTCAAGGAAGATGTACCGCTCGATGCGCCGCCAATAGTTGTACAGGTCGCGCCGCAGTTCGTATATCCATTCACGGTCGTGGCCTTCGTTCAGCACGCTTCCGTAACCGGGATTGAGCGCGATGATCTCTTCCGCGGTGTGTCCCACCAAAAGACGGAGCAGGCGCAACACAAAGTTCGGAACTTCGTCCGATTTCATATTCGGGAAGCGTTCGCGCAAAAAGAGGTAGCCGGGGGTCCGCTTTTTCTCTATGCGGTGGATAAACCGGGTGAGTATTTCCAGGAACAGCGTGCTCTTCAGCAATTCCTGCGGCGTGCGGCAGTAAATGGCGGCGTAGTCGATGATGACTTTTTGGTCGCGGATCATGGTGAACGGATTTTTTTTCGCGGCAATCGGCGTATTTGGCATTTACGGTCGGCTCCTTTCGGTGGTGCCTTTAAAGTATACCGCACTTTCCGCGAGGGGCATTTTCCGGATTTTTAACGCGGCAGGAGGATTTGGCCGCAATGATGGCAATGGCGGAAAAGAAAGAATTGCATGAACGCCGGTTATGCCAACTTTTCACTTGGTGCGGAGGTCATGGCGTACCGCGTTCCCACATACACCAGCACACAGGCAAACAGCATCCGCAGCCAATTGCCGTCGATGGCCGCCGCCGCCCGCCCGCCCGTAAAAGTGCCCACAATGATCCCCGGCAGCAGCCACCACAACGCATCCCTCGCCACGTTCCCCAGCCGGTAGTGCGCCGTCCCGCCAGCAATGCCCGCCGGAACCATCGCCAGCAACGCGCTCCCCTGCGCCACATGTTGCCCCATCCCCGCCAGCAACACCATCGCGGGCACCATGATCGAGCCGCCACCAACCCCCATCATCCCGGATAGATAGCCGGTTGCCCCACCAGCGGCCATCAGTAAAAACACCCTCATCCAGATACCGGGAATATTCCCGTGAACAAGCCACGGCTTTACGAAAAGCAACAATGCAACTCCCAACTGAAAAATTCCGAAATACCGCTTGAGCCTGTCCGCAGGAAGATGGTGAGCGTTCCGCGCACCGGCTCCAGCCGAAAGTACGGCGGTTGATGCCAATGCCCCCGACGCCAACAAATCAACCGTGCCGGATAACGCATACGCGGCGGCCCCCGCAATACCGGTGAACACCAGCGCCGCCAAACTGGTGCCATGGGCACGGCGCTGGGAAAATCCAGCCGCCCCGGTTAAAAGCGGCACCATGACGATGCCCCCACCCAGCCCAACCAATCCGCCAAAAAACCCGGCGGCTGTCCCAATGCCTAGATAAAGCCATCGCATTGTTCCCATATAAACCTGATGATAGATGATTATACAAATATCACAAAATACTACTCTTACCCTTTTGTGGTACAACCCTAGCGCAAATAAAAAATATAATTTTTCAACCTTTGGAGATTATGTTAGCATCTAGCGTGTTAGTCATGCTCCGCATTTAGGGATACATTAAGCGTGGGCTTAAGTTCCGGTCGGCGGGGTCAATTATGTTCCGTGTTAATTTGGAGTTTTAATGGGTAAAAAACTGTATGTGGGCAACCTGCCTTATTCCACAACCGATGAGTCGCTGCGCGAACAGTTCGAGCAAGCGGGAACGGTGGAATCGGCAAAGGTAATCATTGACCGCGAAACCAACCGCTGTAAAGGTTTTGGCTTCGTTGAAATGGCTACCGATGAAGAATCGGAAGCGGCGATAGCCCAACTCAACGGTGTAAGTGTTGAAGGACGCGCGTTGCGCGTTGCCGAAGCAAAACCGCAAGAGCCCCGCACCGGTGGCGGTGGCGGCGGCGGCCGTGGTGGTTTTGGCGGCGGCCGTGGTGGCCGTGGCGGTGGCGGCTACGGCGGTGGCGGCGGCGGACGCTACTAGTCCAATTTACGAGCAATTTAAAAAACCCCGCATGCCTCGGCTGCGGGGTTTTTTGTTTCTATCCATTCACTAACTAAGTACTTGGTATATAGCTCTAGAATCCCAAGATCCCTTCATTTTTTGCTCTATCCCCCACAAAGCTGGTCACCGGGACGGCCAAAGATGGCGCCCAACCACATATTGACGTTCGGTTTGGAGGCGAGATATGGCGAGTCCTGCCTCTTCACTAATTAATAGTGGGAAACGTCCACTGCTACGGCAACACATCCGTTGCGGACAGGTTCTGAAACTTCAGGCGGAAACGTGGGGATTCGGCGGCACAATGGCGCCACCCGGTTTATACTTTTTGTCGGCAAGGAACGCGAGCAGTGAGGAAATAATGATGGTGCAGAGCACCATGGAATAAACGATATCCTGCGTTTGTGCCCCGGTTGGCAGGCCGCTGGCAGACACCAATGATGCAAGCACGGCGGCAGCCAACCCTTTTGGTATCATCGTGACGGCGATAAACCGGTCATAGTCACTCAATTGCCGCCGAAATGAAAGTTTAATAACGGGTAGGCGGACGCCGTACAGGATCACGGAGAAAACGAGGCCAAGAAGGAAGTTGGGGATGCTTTTGAAACTAAGCATTAAGCCGATGTATACGAAGAAGAAGGTTTTTAGCAAAAAAACCAGTTCGCTGAAAAAAGCCTTTTCCAGGTCGTTCAGGTGGATGAGCTTGGCCGGAAGGTGCCGCGCCAACTTGGGCGCATTGATGGAATGGACGTTGCCCAGCATGATGCCGAAGGCAAAGGCGGCGATGGCGCCGCTATATCCCAGCAGTTCGGCGATGCCATACACCACAAAGACAAATGCGGGAGTGGTGAAGGTGCTGTTTTCAAATAAACGCACCTTTTCGAGGATCGCCGACCAAAAGAGAGCGGCGAGAAGGCCAATCAACGTCGCCAACACAAAGGACGAAGCGATCTGTCCCGCGATTAGGCCGGGGTTGATGGAATGCATCTGCGCGGCCTTAATGAAGGCGAGGGTGAACACAATGCAAAGTACATCGCTCAGCGTCGATTCCAGCACCAGTGCGGTCTTCACTTCTCCATCGAGCGCCAAGCGCGCCGTAACGGGAATGACGACGGCCGAAGAGGTGCCGCCGACAATCGCACCCAACGCCAGCGCCTCAAGGAGGGAATACCCCAGAAACATCGCGGCCAGAACGGTGACAACGGCAACACTTGCGGCAAAATTGACGGCGGTAACGGTCAAGCCAGCTGCCGCGGAATTTAATAAATTGGAAAGGTTCATTCCCAGTCCCGTATAAAACAGGATGACGATAAGGGCGATGACGGTGAACACCGGACCGATCGCGCCGAAGGCCTCGCGGGGGATGATATTTAAAACCGGCCCCGCCATAAGCCCGATAAACAAAAGCGGCAATACGTCGGGTATGCGGGTTTTCTCAAAAAGGGCGGAAAAGAGGTGCGCCAAAAAAACAAGGGCGCCAACGGCCAATATCGCTCCGGTAATTTCCATGCAGGTTCCTTACAGTGTAGGACTCACTCGAATTGAGCCCAGTATAGCCTATTGGTAAAAAATAATTTCCACAAGAAATCTCCTATGAAGTAAAATGCATTCCATAAGGTTGTCTAACTGCTTCATTTGTAAAAAGGAAGGTGTCAAGATGAAAACCCGATTTATTTCTCTGTTATTGGCTATTGGTTTGGTCGCTTTTACTTCCGCCTGCGCCAGCAAAGCAAAGAGCGCTGAGGGGCCGGAGTCGGCCAAAGGTGCCGAACAAAAATCGGAGGCGACTTCCCCGGAGGCTTCTTCTTCGGCAACTGCGGCAGCGGAGGGAAATGCAGCCCCATCAACTGAAAATGAGGCCGCCCCCGCGGCACCCGAATCGGCTTCTCCAGAGGCGGGCAAAGCAGTCGATCTTTCAACATTTGAGATCGTTCATTTCAAATTCGATAAATATGACATCCTTCCTGAATACCGCGATGGGCTGGCAAAAGAGGCCGAAACTTTGAAGAGCGATGGCGCACAGATCGTCATTGAGGGCCACTGCGATGAACGGGGAACGGAAGAATACAATATGGCGCTGGGCGAACGCCGGGCCAACGCCGTCAAAAAATACTGGGTTTCACTGGGGGTCGATGAAAAGCAGCTTGGCACCATTAGCTATGGTGAAGAGCGGCCAGTGGACCCCGGCCATAACGAAGAGGCATGGCACAAGAACCGCCGGGCCCAATTCACATTGGCAAAATAGCGGGCGGGTTAATATGTCCCCCGTGATCTGAATTCAGCGCACTGGCGGCGGTTTTTAGATCCCGGGGGCGTAGACCGCGGGAATGGCCCGGCATAAAAAGCGGATTCATTCATAAGGAGGCGTTATGAGTGGCTTTATGCGGGCAGGCTTGGCCGCATCCGTTGTTTTCTTTCTTGCCGCCTGCGGCACGGTTAACGTGGGGCAGGATTTCGCCGTGAATGTGTTCGAGGCAAAAGTAGAACGCGGCATTTCCACCCGAGATCAGGTTCGAGCGTGGCTGGGGACGCCGACGAGTACCGGGGTAAGCATGGATAAAGATGGGGAACGCCTCGAGGATTGGACATATTATCATGCATCGGGAAAGTTGCCGGATATGTCAGGCGCAAAAGTGAAATTTCTGCAGGTCACGTTCGATGCGCAAGGCATTGTACGCAGCTACTCGTGGTCGGCTTCAAAATAAGGAAGATGGCGAGATCG
>JAKAGL010000138.1 GCA_021815535.1 bacterium | reverse complement strand
AAAATAAAATAACTTGTCTTTCTTGATTGGGCCGCCAATGTTTCCACCAAACTGGTTTTGCAGGGCGGATGGCACCGCGCTCCGGGTGAACTGACTGAACGGTTCACGCGCCAGGTTGGCGGCGCTCCCTTCGCCGTCGGTTTCCATGCTGTCATGCAGCCCCTTGTTTCCTTCGATCAGCGAGATATCGGCCTTGGCGGCGTGGGTATGGAAAGAACGCAGAAGTTCGTCCCAGCCGAACATGAAGTTGTCCAGATTGCGGCAGTCACGCCCCGCCGCAGCGCTGAGCCACATCGGATCGATGAAATCAGGCCCTTTCTTGAACGGCTGGACGGCAAGGCCCTTTTCGGCGATGGCCGCGCAGAGTCCCACGGAAATAGTGGTTTTGCCGGCGCTCTTGTGGGCCGCCGAGATAACCAACCGGGGAAGGCTCGTCTTCATATCCGCCTTTCTTTATGCCTGTTCCAATCCCACGTTCATTATAACCCCAACCCCATCTCGATATAACCGGATGGGCAGACCTCGGCGCAGATGTGGCAACCGGAGCACCGCGTATAATCGGAGAACATCTTCTGGCCCACCGGCCTGTTCTTATCCTTGCTGACCGCCTCGCGGGGACAGAAGATCCGGCACCGGTCGCAGGTAAAGCAGAGGCCGCAACTCATGCACCGCTTGGACTCGGCAACGGCCTGTTCCATCGTGAGGGTTTTATGGATTTCCTCGAAACCGCCAATGCGCATTTCCGGCGGCAACTCCTCGGCTTCATTGCGCGGCGCGTCTTTGTAATAATCGAGCTTCATTTCGGTATGCTTGACGGGGCGTTGCAGGGGCGGTTCCTTATAGGTCCGGCCGTGGAGGAACGCGTTGATGGCCCGCGCCGCTTTCCGGCCGTGGCCGACCGCCGTGACGGCGATATCAACCGCCACAGCATCGCCGCCCGCGTAAACGCCCGGGACTGAAGTTTCCCTGACGGCATTGGTGACAACCCAGGAAGAGTTGTTGGGCACCTCGGCCATTCCCTCAAGGTCCGGTTGCTGGCCTACCGCGGACAGCACGGTATTCACCTCGAGCGTGAATTCAGAGCCGGGCACCGGTACCGGCCGCGCCCTGCCTGATTTGTCCTTTTCACCGAGCGCCATCTTGACGCACTTCAGGCTCACCGTGGCGTTTGCACCGCTCCCTTTGCCCTCCGCGCTTACCGGCGCCGCCAGAAAATGGAACTGTATCCCTTCCGCCTCGGCGGCGGTTATCTCTTCTTTGATGGCCGGCATTTCGTTTTTTGTCCGTCGGTAAAGCAGGGTAACGTCCGCACCCAGTCTCCGGCTTACCCGCGCGGCGTCAATGGCGGTGTTGCCGCCGCCGACCACCACCACTTTTTTGCCGACCGACACCGTATCGCCGTTGTTGATCTTGAAAAGGAAGCCGACGCCGCTCATGACATTGGGGTGGTCGTCGCCCGGAATGCTAAGCGTGCCCCCTTTCTGCGCGCCGACGCCGATATAAACGGCGTCATATTCCTTTCTCAATTGGGAGAAGGGGATGTCAACGCCCACCTTGGTATTGCACCGAAGCTCAATGCCGAGGTCAAGCACCCGTTGCATCTCCGCGTCGAGTATTTCGCGCGGCAGCCGGTATTTGGGTATCCCATAGCGCAACATGCCGCCCATCTGATCATTCGCCTCGAAAACGGTTACTTTGTAACCCCGTCTGGCCAATTGGTAGGCGCAGGACAAGCCGGAAGGCCCCGCGCCTATAACGGCAATCTTCTTATCCCTCTTTTCATCCGTGAGCATCCGCAGTTTCAAGCCCCGTTTAAGGCCATGATCGCCGATCACCCGTTCGAAACTGTTTATCGCCACCGAGCCGTCCTTGTAAAGGCGGTTACAGCCATCCTCGCAGGGGTGGGGGCAAACCCTGCCGTGGATCGCAGGAAACGGGTTTTTATCGGTGAGGACATACCATGCCTCGTCCAACGCATCGTCGATGGAGGTGTTGTTATCCTTCGCCTGCGCGACGGTTGTCAGATACCCCCTGATGTCCTCGCTGGTGGGGCAGTTGCTGCGGCACGGCGGCATCCGCCGCACGTACACGGGGCATTTCCAGCTTGTCCCGTTTACAACGACCACCTCATCCGGCGGGAGGGTTTTAATTTTAATTATTTCGTAGTCCATAATGCATCTTTCCTACAACCGGACTTGCGTTGAGGTGTTATAGGTCGTCCGGGCGTAACGGTAAGTATCGATGTGGTACTTGGTGAACTCGAAACCCGTCATTTCGAAGAACCGCTTCCAGCCGATCCGGTCGATCCATTCGCCTATCCGCTCGTACGGCCTGCCGGTTTCCTTATAGGCATCGAGTATCTTCTTGACCGCCGCGCCCACCTCGGGCCAGCGGGGAGGATTGTTGGGGAGGCCGAAAGTGGCGAGTTTCATGAACGAGGGGCCGGTGCGGGTGCTGGCCGTCTTGCCGCCCACCCAGATCGCCAGCGTATCGGTTTTCGGATCCCGTATTTCCATGCTGGGGCACTGGCCGTGGCAGGCGCCGCAATACATGCATTTTTCCTCCACCACCATGAGAGACTCTTTGCCTTCGACCGTGAAGGGCCTGATGGCGGCGACGGGGCAGATGGCGACGGTTTTCGGCAGTTCGCAAATCTGCATGTTGTTGTGATTGATGACCGGCGGGTGATGGTGCTGCAGGTTTATGGCGATGTCGGATTGGCCGCCGCAGTTGATCTGGCAGCATGACGCGGATATCCGCACCCGCTGGGGCAGCGTTTCGTTGACGAAATCCTCGAACAGCGTGTCCATGAGCGCTTTGACGGAACCGGCCGCGTCGGTGCCGGGCAGATTGCAATGCATCCAGCCTTGCGTGTGGATGATGTTGGAAATGGAATTGCCGGTACCGCCGACGGGGAAGCCCAGTATCTCATGGATGTCCTTGATGAGGGGGTCCACCGCTTCGGCGCTCGCCACCTGAAACTCGATGTTGCTGCGGGTGGTGAAACGGAGAAATCCCTGGCAGTGCTTGTCCGCGATGTCGCAGATCTTCCGTATCGTATCGACGCTCAACGTGCGGGGCGAGCCGGCCCTGACCGTATAGATCTTGTCGCCGCTGTGGGCCACATGCACCAGCACCCCCGGTTTTACCTTCTCGTGATATTTCCATTTGCCGTAGTTCTTCACCATCAGGGGGTGCAGATACTTCTTATATTCGGGCGCGCCGTTATCGCGGGGCGCCATCTTTTTTCCGGGATTAGCCATGTTCATTCACCTCTTCAATTAATAAGCGGTTTCTTTGCCTTCGACTTCCTTGTTGGTCACATTGGGCGTTTTGCGGGATTCGCCGGCCATGACCGGCTTGGTGTATTCCTCGAACTTGATGTACGAGTTGGTGCGGGGGTGTTTCACCATCTGGGGGTCCGGTTCGATGCCGATCCCTTCGAGGAAGGTTCCCAGCCCCACGCGTTCGATGAACTCGCCAACACGCTCGTGCTCCAATCCGTTTTCGCCCCAGAAGTCCCAGATGCGGGCGACGAGATCGATGAGTTTCTGCATATCCTCTTCGGTTTCCATCTTCATGAACGGCACCAGGACCGAACCCATCGTATCGCCGATCTTGAGGGTGCGCTTGCCGCCCAGCAGGATGGTGACCCCCTTATCCTTGCCCGGCGCCAGCGCTTTGTGCATCACGTTTATGCAGTGCATGCAGTGGACGCAGTTTTTGTCGTCGATCTCGATCTTTTTGTTTTTCAGGGAGATGCACTTGGTGGGGCATCGGGTGATGACGTTGTCCACCACAAATGGTTCGCCGTGTTCCTTGATGAATTTGGCGACCTCATCATGGTCCACCTGTATGTTGTCGCGCCAGGTGCCGATGATCGGCATGTCCGACCGTTGCATGGAATTCGCGCAGTCATTGGAGCAGCCGGACAGCTTGAATTTGAATTTGTAAGGAAGCTCGGGCCGGTGCAGTTGGCTGATATAGGTGTCGGTAAGCCGTTTCGTCACCTCCAGCGTGTCGTAACAGGCCATCTCGCAGCGCGCCGGCCCAATGCAGCAGGCAAGCGTTCTGAGCGCGCCGCCAGAACCGCCGATGTCCCAGCCGTTCTCCATAAGAACCTCGCCGGCGGTGTGCATGCTTTCATTCGACGAGCCGAGCATCAGGATGTCGCCGGTCATCCCGTGCATCTGGAGGATCCCGGCGCTGTGCTTGTCGCTTACGTCGCAGAGCTGACGCAAGGCATCGGTGGAGTATACAAAGGCCGATGGCTCGATGATCCGGATGGTGTGGAATTGGGCGATATCGGGGAATTTTTTCGCGAGATCCGAGTAGCGGGCGATGACGCCGCCGCCGTATCCCTCCAGGTTCAGGACCGTGCCGGTCCAATAGTTGACGTTGGTTTCATACGATTGTTCCATCTGGCCCAGCAGCTGCTCGACCGCCGGTTTCCGTTCGGCAAGGGTTTTCAGTTCCTTGATGAAACTCGGCCACGGCCCGTTCTCCAACTCGTCCAGTTTAGGAGTGCTTGTTTTTATTTTCCACTTTTTAGCCATTTTTTTCTCCCTTTAAGTTTTGCGTCCGCCTTCGGCCCCGGAAGGCGGAACATACCGGGTAACTGCCATTAAATCCGCGTACGCGGCTTGTTTTTTCTCATATCCAGGGGCAGACGTTCCGTTCCGCAACCAGATCGACAAATCCGGCGTAATCCACCACCCGCACGCCGTCGATCAGCGAATCGATGCCGCGGGCGGCAAGGTCTTCTTTCAGCGCATAGATGATCCGTGATGTGAGGGCCCCTTTTATGAATCCCTCCAGCGCGGTGCCCGCCTGCGCGCCATACACTCCATCTTCGTAAAGCAGCACCGGGTTGTCTTTGCCCGCGAAACGGAGGCAGCTCCTCAGGCTTTCCGTGGTAAAAGGCGATTTGTTAACGGTAAAAAGCATTCTTCATCCTCTTTAAAACGGCAGAATCACTTTCTGCGCGCTGATAACATTTGCAATTTCTTCCGCCTCTACCACCTCGACGCCGGTGATAAGGTCATCTTCGGTGAGGCCGCGGGCCTCAAGCGAAACGCGGTCCACATAAAGGTGTTCCACGCCATAAGGCTCCAGCACCTTGAACGTCTTGGCGAACTCCTTGATTCCGACGCCGGCGGTATCCTGCCCCTTTTTCAGGCAGTAGACGCCGTCATCCACGAACGCGGCGGTGATCTCCTGTTCGTAAGCGGCCATGATGAGGATCACCTCCAGCCCTTCGTAGGGGTAGATGGCGCCATGCGGCGGCCGTTTGAAGATGAAAAGAAACTTTGTCTTTTCTCCGCCGTTCCCTTCTTCGTCACGGATTTCGTCGTCGGCCATGTCAGTCTCCAAAAGTTATCAGCCGTTCGGCGTTTATACCCAGTTCGGTCAATTGTCCCAGCCCCGAAATGCGCGCACCCGGCGCGAGATTGCTTTCCGTTATCCCGCGGCGTTTGGCTGCGGCTATGCATACGATGGTGTCGATTTTGTACTGTTGAACCAGTTCGGACCAACGCTTGCTTATGTGCCGGTCATCCTGGGGCGGGGTCATGAGGCTGGTGGTGTTGTAAACACCATCGTTGTAGAAGAATATGCCGGTTATCTCGTGCCCCTTTTTCAGTGCCGCTTCGGTGAAGTGATACGCACTGTCGGAAGCCTGATGTTGATACGGTCCCTCAAGTATCAGTATGGCGAACTTCATTCGGTACCCCATGTTGACTCGTTTAATCCAAGGCTATGCTTTTAGGCCATAGCAATTAATAATTAATAGGCAATATTAATGCCAAGTTCTCTAATCTCAGGGCAGTGGTTTTTAAGTATAATGTAAAATATAATTAAAACTATGCAACACACGGAAAACTAATAATAAACAATTATATTAATGTAGGCATCGATGTGAGGGTAATTTACGGAGAATTGGGTATAACAAGAAACAGAATATGGTGTTAATGCCATATCTTCTTTCCTTATGACTTATCTTTGTCGCAGTAAGCGATAATGCCGCCATGATTTTCATCGGAGATGTTTATCGATGACGAAAAAATAGGGAACCTGTTTTCACAGGTTCCCAGTATTAGGGAGAGGAGGGGAGATTACCGAAAGAGGTAAGTAACTCCTAAAACGTAGGATGACCCTCCAAGCGATATTTTATCGCCGTAGGCTCCGGTAACTGTTTCCGACAACATATTTTCATAGGCGAGGGAAAGCTGCCAGTGAGTTCCGATATTGGCTGTACCGCCAAGCGTGTAGTGGCTCTTGGCGACTGCAGGGAAGGCCCAGTTCGACGAAGCATTGGTGCTGTCGATAGGAGAACCGCCGGCATTGTAACCGGCGCGGACAAAGCCCATGTCGCCGATCTGGTATTGCACCCCCACGGCGATAACGGTGACATCCTTCCAGCCCAAGTTCAGGTCCATGGCGGTTGCGGTTCCTATCGGGGCGCCGGTCCCGGCGTTGGCGGTGTTGAACGCGCCCTCAATGCTCAGGGTCTTCATGGTATCGGCGAATTTGATTATC
>JAKAGL010000137.1 GCA_021815535.1 bacterium | reverse complement strand
TCGCCAACTGGTTTTTCCTTGCAATGATGATAATGATAACCTACCTCCATGTGGTGAACAGCCTTGCGATTCCGGTAAGCCTGACAAAATCCTATTCAATCTTCGCCGGGGTGCAGGACGCCATGACCCAGTGGTGGTACGGCCACAACGCGGTCGGGTTCTTTCTCACCGCCGGGTTTCTGGGGATCATGTATTACTTTGTTCCCAAGCAGGCCGAGCGCCCCATTTACTCATATCGGCTTTCCGTTCTTCATTTTTGGACACTGATTTTCGGTTATGTCTGGATAGGGGGGCACCATCTGCAATATACCGCCTTGCCGGATTGGACCGGATCGCTTGGCGCGGCGATCTCCATCGGGATGATCATCCCCTCGTGGGGGGGCGCGGTGAACGGCATGTTGACGCTTTCCGGGGCGTGGCACAAGCTGCGGACCGACTATGTGCTCCGGTTCCTGATCATTTCGCTGGCGTTCTATGCCATGTCCACTTTTGAAGGGCCGATGATGTCAATCCGCACCGTGAACGCGCTGTCGCACTACACCGATTGGACCATCGGCCACGTTCATAGCGGCGCATTGGGCTGGGTTGCAATGGTGGCGATCGGCGCTCTGTATCATATGGTGCCGCGGTTGTACAACACGCGGCTCTATTCCACCAACCTCGTCAATCTTCACTTTTGGATGGCGACCATCGGCACCGTGATATACATCTCGGCCATGTGGGTTTCCGGCATCATGCAGGGAATGATGTGGCGGGCATACGATGATCAGGGAGCCTTGGCCTACACCTTTGTGGAAAGCGTCGCGGCCATGCATCCGTACTACGTGATGCGGTTGATGGGCGGCCTGATGTTTTTCCTGGGAGCGGTCGTGATGCTTTATAACGTGATAATGACAATCCGCAACGCCGGTACGGCCCCGGTGGCCGCTGGGAAGGGGGATGCGTGAATGAGCGCCAATAATAATGAGGGACCCGGCGGTTTCCTTTATCGGCTCCAGCAAAAAATGGAGATCAATGTCGGAGCCCTCGTCCTTATGATCGCGATTGTGGTGTCGGTCGGCGGCATTGTCTGCATTGTGCCGCTTTTCTACATGAAGAATACCTTTGAGGACAACATCATGAAGGCCGATGGGACACCCAAGAATCCCGAATTGGCCTCCATCAAACCGTATACGGCGCTGCAACTTGCCGGGCGCGACATTTTCATCCGCGAAGGGTGTTACCTGTGCCATTCGCAGATGATCCGTCCCTTCCGCGACGAGAAGGAGCGGTATGGACATTATTCGTTGGCGGCGGAATCAAAATACGACCATCCATTCCAATGGGGTTCAAAGCGAACCGGGCCGGATCTTGCCCGCGTAGGGGGCAAGTATTCGGACGAATGGCATATCGCCCACTTGCGTAATCCCCGCAGCGTGGTGCCTGAATCGATCATGCCGGGCTATCCGTGGCTGGAAAAGTCGATGGTCGACGCCGACCGTGTGGCATGCTCCGTCAAGGCGATGCGAACCATCGGCGTGCCGTATACCAACGCCGATGTGGCGGGTGCGGCGGCCGCGGTGAAAGGCAAGACGGAATTGCAGGCGTTATTGGCGTACCTGCAGGGGCTGGGAACCCAGGTCAAATTTGAAGAAGGGAAGGATTACCGTGAATAGGATAATCGAACATTTTTCCACTGACTGGGATGCGATGACCGCCACCGACTGGTTCGGCACGGTGTTTACCGTGGTCATTTTGATTCTAATGGGTTTTGTGTACTACTACGCCTTTTCTCCCAGTAGACGGGATAAATTCGTTATGGACGGGAATATTCCCATGACTGACGACCCCCAACACAACCGCAAGGGAGTTTGATTATGGCAGACAAAGATCAAAAACATCATGAGGCGGAAGACACCGGCCATGAGTGGGATGGCATACGTGAACTGAAGAACGATCCACCCCGCTGGTGGACCATCATGTTCTGGCTTACACCAGTCTGGATAGCCGGGTATCTGCTTCTCTACCCGTCGATACCATTCCCGAGTGGCAGCAGCAAGGGGCTGTTGGGGTGGACCTCGCACGGCGAATATGACAAAGGGCGGCAGGAAATAGAGGAGATACGCGCGCCTTTTGAAAGGAAGATCGCCGCCATGTCGGCCAAGGAAATTCTTAATGACCCTGAAATGTCCAATTATGCCGTCAATTCGATCAAGCAGACCTTTGGTGACAATTGCGCCGCCTGCCACGGCAGCGGGGGCCAAGGGGGAAAAAACTTTCCGATCCTGGCTGACGACGACTGGCTTTACGGCGGCACCATAGAAAAAATACAAGAGACCATCACGGAAGGCCGCGGCGGCGCGATGCCGGCCTTCCAAGGGCGTTTTACGCCGGAAGAGATGGGCGATCTCATGCAATTCCTGAAAGATGCGCAACAGGGAAAGGTTTTTGAGCCGGGTAAAAAGGTCTTTTTGGGCCAGACAAAAGCCAACGCCGAGTGCTCCACGTGCCACGGTGAAGATGCCAAAGGAAACCAGGATATGGGCTCCGCCAACCTGACTGACGGCATTTGCCGGTTCGATTGCACGCCTGAAGGCTTGGAGTACACCGTTCTTCACGGCGTAAATGATGACGGAGATGTAAAGACCCGGAAGGCCACCATGCCGGTATGGGGTAAAAAATTGACCGAGACCCAGATCAAGAAACTGGCGGTAAAGGTTTATCTTTTCGGCGGTGGCCAGAAAAGCTGATTGGCACAAGTACGGCGGCCGGGAAACAGTGCTGTTCCCGGCCGGCCGAGGTAGTATGGAATCATGTGGTAATACCATTGGTAATACCATGCTGCCGCTTTTTCACCGCGGAAGGTAAATAATGAGCAACACGACCCATACAGCAACCGAGAGGGCCTCCGATGATATCAAGGGGGATGAACCGCTATCGCTGGATGAGCTGTATCGGGAATCCAGCCACCATCAGGTAAATCTTGGCGCAAAAAAGATCCACGCCAAGCGGATGCCCGGAAAGTTCCGGGCTTTCAAGTGGAAGGTGGCATCCCTGTATCTTTTCTATTTCATCGGGCCGTTCATCCGTTGGGAGGGGGGACAGGCCATCCTGTTCGATATTCAGAACCGGAAATACCATATTTTCGGCCTCACGCTTTGGCCGCAGGATATTTGGATACTCGCATTGGCGCTTCTCACGTTCTTTCTGTCGCTCTATGTGGTTACCGCCGTCGCCGGGCGGCTCTTTTGCGGAACCTTCTGTTGGCAGACCGTTTGGGTTGACGTGTATACATGGATTGAAGAGAAAATGGAGGGAAGCCCGGCGCAGCGCCGCGCGTTGGACAGCGCCCCCTGGGATGCCCGCAAACTGGCGATAAAGGGTGGAAAAACGCTTATCTTTCTCCTGATCGGCGTAGCCACCGGCGTAACGTTCACTTCGTACTTTGTGGATGTCTTTGACCTTTGGCACAGGTACTTTTCGTTGCAGGGGCCAATCGAGATATGGGTCGCGCCGCTTCCATTTATTGTCGGCACGTACCTGGGGGTGGGGATCATGCGGGAGCAGTTCTGCTTCTGGCTTTGCCCCTATGCCCGTATACAGGGGTCGATGCAGGATGCAGACACCATCATTCCCACGTATGACATGAAACGGGGCGAGCCCCGTGGCCGGCTCAATAAGGGCGACTGTATCGACTGTCATCTTTGCGTCGGGGTATGTCCCACCGGCGTCGATATCCGCGAGGGGATGCAGGAGGGGTGCATTATGTGTGCATTGTGCATCGACGCCTGCAACAGCGTTATGAAAAAGGTGAACAAACCCGCCGGCCTTATCCGCTATGCGTCACTTAAAGAGATGCTGGGGCAACCCGTGGTGCCGCTTTACAAAAGGCCGCGCGTTATCATCTACGCGCTGCTGATTGCCAGCACGCTCATCGGGATAGTGTGGGGCCTTACGCATCTGGGCACCGTGGAGCTTAACGTGATCCATGAGCGGCAGCCGCTTTACGTGACGCTGAGCGACGGCAGCATCCAGAACAAGTACACCTTGAAAATAATTAACAAAGGCGACCGCCCGCTGAGCATAAAGATCGCTCTTTCTGAACTTCCCGGCGCCGTTCTTGTGGATCATGATGCTGCCGTACATGTGGAGCCGGGCAAGGTGCTCCCCCTTAACGTCATAGTGCATGTTCCAAAAGCCCTGGTGAAAAAAGATGCCATGAAGGTCGAATTTCATATTCTGGACAGCGCCACTGGCGCATTTATAACGGAAACGGAAAGCAGATTTATCGGGCCCGGTTGACACGAAAAGAAGAGGGAATCATGGAACGTGAAATGATACAAGGTGAGGTCAAGGAAACGGCGTTGCAAAGCCCCTGGGTGTGGGCTCTGTTCATTTTCATGGGGGTGGTTCTTGCCGCCAACGGCACGCTTATCTATTTTGCGTTTAAAACAAGGCCGAACCTTGTGGTATCTGATTATTACGAACGGGGAAAGAATTACGAGGCGCGGTTAAACCTAAAGAACCGGATGAAGAAAGACCTCGGTTGGCGCATGGACGAGGGGGGGAAGATCGCCGCATCAGCGGGGAGGCCGGCGTCTGTAACGGTAACGATAACAGATAAAGACGGGCTTCCGGCGGCACCCGAGGCAGTGAAGTTGTATGCCTATCGTCCGTCCGACGCGCGGCATGACTTTGAATTGCCGATGACCAAGACCGGTAACGGCCAATTTGTGGTGGATGCGGTGTTTCCTCTGAAGGGGGTTTGGGATCTTATTATTGAAGCGGAAAAGGGGGATGAACGGATGAACATTGCCCGACGGATTACGGTTTTGCCCTGATGACCGCGTCCCCATCCGGTGTCTGCTTTCACTGCGGCCTGCCACTTCCCTTTGCGGGTGTGTATGAGGCGGTGGCAGGCGGCGAGAACCGGCGGTTTTGCTGCAACGGTTGCCAGGCAGTCTGCCTTGCAATATATGAAGCTGGACTGGAAGGCTTCTATGCGCGGACGCCCGAAGGTGTTCTCTTGGCGCCCCCTCCGCCTCCGCCGCAGAATACGGAAACCTGGGATATTGATGATGTGCAACGCGAGTTTACGGCCAGCAGGGGAACGTGGCGTGAAGCGCGGTTGCTGTTGGAGGGGATACACTGCGCCGCATGTGTCTGGCTGATTGAGCACGCGGTGAACAACGCGGACGGCAGTGTAGCCGTAGAGGTGAATCTGGCCAATCGCCGTCTTAAGGTGGGCTGGGATGACCGCCGGATACACCTATCCGATATCATCAAGAAACTTTCTCGCATCGGGTATGCCGCCACCCCGTATACATCCCGCAAAGCCGAAGAAAGTGCCAAGCGGCTGCAACAGCAATCGCTCTTCCGTTTGGGGCTGGCTGGTTTTGCCGCGATGAATATGATGTGGATATCCATTGCCCTTTGGACCGGCGCGGCCGGAGGGGAATACCGCGATTTTTTCCGTTATATAGAGTTGATGCTTGCCCTCCCGGTTCTTCTGTTTTCCGCTTGGCCGTTACTTCGCGGGGCTTATGCCGCGCTTCGCAGTTTCAGCCTCAATATGGATGTGCCGGTAGTGATCGGCGCGTTCTCGATATTCATCTATTCGGCCTATATTGCGCTTTTTCAGAGGACGTCGGGAGAGGTGTATTTCGATACTTTGGTCACTTTCATTTTTGTTATTTTGACCGGCAGATACCTAGAGACCGCCGCGAAAGGAAAAGCGGTCGACGCCACCGGGCGAATGCTGGAACTCCAGCCCAAGGCGGCGACGCTGCTTCATGATGAAAAGGAGGAGAAGGTATCCGTGCGCGCATTGAGGATAGGGGATTGGGTGCTGGTGCGGCCGGGAGAACGGATACCCGTGGATGGCACGGTGGTGGATGGAAAGGGAGAAGTGGACGAATCCATCATCACCGGCGAGTCGCGCCCGGTGCATAGGTCAAGTGGCGCCGCTGTCATTGCCGGCACGATGAACATGAGCGGCGCGATGACTGTGCGCATGGATAAAACACTTACGGATACCACGCTGGCGCATATCGTGCGGTTGATGGAAGAAGCGCAGGCAAGCAAAGCCCCCATACAACGCATTGCGGACCGGATCGTTCCTTATTTTGTGGCGGGTACGTTGATTATGGCCGCGCTCGCTTTTATTTTGTGGTACGGCAAGGGGCTTGAAACGGCCCTGCTTACCGCAACCTCCGTTCTCATCATAACGTGTCCGTGTGCGCTGGGGCTTGCCACGCCGATGGCGGTCACAATAGCCAGCGGCGTGGCGGCGCGGCAGGGGATTATCATCAGAAATGGAGGCGCGCTCGAATCACTTGCGGGGGTGGATCATTTCGTTTTCGATAAGACCGGCGCGCTTACCGAAGGGCGGATGGAGGTTACACGCATCGTCCCGGTCAAGGGAATCAGCGGCCATGATCTTTTGCAAAAGGCCGCGGCGGTGGAAATGCGGTCGGAACACAACATAGCCCGCGCCATCATCAGGAAGGCTCGTGCCGAAGGGGTGGAACCTGACGTTGCGGGGGGGGAAGGGTTTCATAATTACG
>JAKAGL010000136.1 GCA_021815535.1 bacterium | reverse complement strand
CGGTAGCGCAGGGCCGCTTCACGTTCACCGTGCAGAAACTCAAGGCGGCACTCATCTCGCAAATGCTGGTGACGGTGGCCGATGAGCCTCCCGCCCCCGCCGCCGACGGGGAGAATGAGGCGTGATGGAACTGGCGGTAACGCTCGTCCTTGTGGCCATCTGCGTGGTGCTGGAAGGCTTTTTCTCGGGCACCGAGATCGCCCTCATCTCGCTCAACCGCCACCACCTGGCGCATCTGGTGGAACAGAAGGATTCCACCGCGCTTCTGCTGGAACGCCAGTTCAAAAGCCCCGCCAATCTGTATGCCACCACCTCTGTCGGCACCAACATGTTCGTGGTGACCGGCACCGCCATCATGACGGCCTATATAAACAGGTACGGCGTGAACGACCCCGATCTTTGGACCGTTGTCATCATGTCGCCGGTCACCCTGCTGCTGGGCGAGATCTTCCCCAAGGCGCTCTTTCAGATGTGGGCGGACCGCATTTCATACCTCGCCATCTATCCGCTGGTACTGGCCCAAAAACTCTTCACCCCCGTCCTTTGGGTCACGGCGGGGGCCACCAAGGTGCTGATGCGGCTTTCCGGCGTGGAAGAAGGACATGACATACGCGAAGTGAGCCTGGAGGAGATACGCCACATCCTGCGCGTGGGCGATAAAAAGCTGGATCTGCACCCCGACGAGCAGAAGATGATCAACCGCATCTTCGGCCTGCGCAACATCACCGTGGAAAAATGCATGGTGCCGCTGATACACATCACCGCCGTTGAAAGCAGCGAACCGATGGAGAGCGTGCGCCGCAAATTCGAGGAGACCCGGTTTTCGCGTATGCCGGTCTTCAGCGAACGGTTTTTCAACATCGTCGGCATCGTAAACGCCTTCGACATCCTGCGCTACGGTTCCGCGGCGCGCACCCCCGCCCCCATCACCCGCCCCGCCTATTACGTCTATAAAAAACGGAAGGTCGACGACCTCCTTTCCGAAATGCAGCAGGCGGGTGTACAGATGGCCGTGGTGGTGAACGAATACTCCGACGCCATCGGCATCGTCACCCGCGAAGACATGGTGGAGGAGATCTTCGGGGAAATAGAAGACGAATACGACCGCGAACAGGAGTCGCCGCAGGCGCGCGAGACCGCCCCCAACCGCTGGAACGCCGACGGCACCGCCGAGATCGACCACCTGAACGACCGGTTCGGCCTCAACCTGCCGCTGGGCGATTACGAAACCGTCGCCGGCTATATTCTCTCGTCGCTGGATCACATCCCGCGCAACGGCGAATCCGTCATTCTCGGCAACTACTCCTTCACCATCCGCGAAGCGACGGAACGCGGCATCAAGCAGGTGGAGATAACCCGCAATCAGGAGAATCCGGCATGAGCCACCTCACCCCCGCCGAAGCCCTTGGCCTGCTGCAAAGCAACGATCTCATCGCGCTGGGTAAACGGGCCGATGAAGTGCGGCGGCAGTTTCACCCCGATAACGTGGTCAGCTACATTATCGACCGCAACATCAACTACACCAACATCTGCACATCGGGATGTCTCTTCTGCGCCTTCTACCGCACCGCGAGATCCGGCGAGGGGTACGTGCTCCCCTATGAAGAGATCAAAAAGAAGATCGGTGAAACCATCGATCTGGGCGGCATCCAGATCTTGATGCAGGGGGGATTGCACCCCACGTGGAAGATCGGCGATTACGAAAACCTCCTGCGCCGCATAAAAGCCGATTTCGACATCCACCTCCACGCGTTCTCGCCGCCGGAGGTGTGCCACATCGCCAAATTAAGCGGCCTTTCAGTGGAAGAAACCATCCGCCGCCTGAAGGACGCCGGACTCGACAGCATCCCCGGAGGAGGCGCCGAGATCCTGGTAGACCGCGTCCGCAACCAGCTTTCCCCCAACAAGTGCTCCGCCGACCAATGGCTGGACGTGATGCGCACGGCCCACAAACTCGGGCTCAAAACCACCGCCACCATGATGTTCGGCCACGTCGAAACGCTGGAGGAACGCGTTGAGCATTTGGCAAAGCTGAGGGAGTTGCAGGAAGAGACCGGCGGTTTCACCGCCTTTATCCCCTGGCCCTTTCAGCCGGACAACACCCCCCTGAAAAACAGGGGCATACAGAAGAAGATCGGATCCCTCGACTATCTGCGGACCCTCGCCGTCAGCCGCATCTTCCTCGACAACATCCCCAACATCCAGGCCTCCTGGGTCACGCAAGGGGGAAAAGTGGCGCAAATGGCGCTCTTCTTCGGCGCGAACGACATGGGAAGCACCATGATAGAAGAGAATGTGGTGAAAGCGGCGGGAGTGTCATTCCGCCTTGGCGAAAAGGACATCCGGCGCCTCGTCATTGATGCCGGCTTTATCCCCCGCCGCCGCGCGCAGGATTATGCCCTGCTTCCCGAACCGGCGGGAGTGTGATGGCGGCCGGATGCCGCATCGGCGTCCGGCAAGATCGAGCGGGATAACGGCGCATCGGAAGCTATCCAAGTTCCGCGAGGTTTTCAAATGCCTCAACGATCTCTTTCGCGCTTATGACGCCTACAATATCTTCCACCTTGCGCGAGCTGGGGTTTTTCGAGACGAGTGCTATTTCCCCTCCCACGCGGTGCAGGGCGCGCAATGTTTCCGTCAGGCCCGCCTTTTCAGGGACAATAATGAAACGGTCGCTGATCAGCGCCTCGGCCTTTTCCCGGGCGTGGATGGCGTCGGGAACAGGCGGCACGGGGCCAATGATCAGCCCGTCGCGGGCCACAATGGTGATGTTCGGATCGAGATGGGGCTGTTCATCCTGCGGCAGTATGGTAAAGTCGCGCCGCATCACATCCGACACGCGCCATGCCACCCCGTGGGCCGATTCCAGCCCCTCCGGCACCATATGGCCGCGGCGGAACGGCTTGAGCGTGTAGATGCTTTCGCGCAATATGGATTTACGCACCGCGTAGGCGGTGGTGGCGCCGATGACGATGGGGAGTATGGCCTGCAGATCCAGCGTCATTTCGAACGTGATGATGATGGCGGTGAGCACCGCGCCGGTGGCCCCTCCCACCGCGGCGGCCATCCCGGCCACCGCGAAAAGGTTGGGGCCGATCAACATGGAGGGGAAAAGCGCCTGGGCAACATGGCCGAAAGTGCTGCCAAGCGCGGCCCCCATAAAAAGCGACGGGGAAAATACCCCGCCCGACCCGCCGGAACCGATCGTGAGACCGGTAGCCATGAGCTTGGCCGCCAAGAGAAACAGCAGGAAAAAGGGATTGGTCAACGTGCCGTTCATAATGTCGACAATGGTGGAATAACCGACCCCCTCCACATAATAATGGCCGGCAAAGCGCTGAAAGCAAAACATGCTCACTCCCAGCGCCGCCATGCCAAGCATGTGCCGTGTGTAATAGTTGCCGGGGAGCGCGTCGAACTTGTCCTCGGCCCAATAGACCCCCCGGATGAACAGAACGGCAAAAAGCCCCATCAAGATGCCAAAGGGCACCATGAGGAGCATCTCCCACAGATGAACCATGATATTTGCCGACGTTTGCAGTGAAGGAATATCAAAGGCGGGGGCCGGTCCCAACAGTTCGCGGCCGAGGTAGGTGCCGGTCACGGTAGCCAACGCCACCGGCAGTATGTTTGCCGCGTTGACCGATACCAGCATCAACTCAAGGGAGAAAACCAGACCGCCCACCGGCGCGTTGAACGTTGCGCCGATGCCTGCGCCCGCCCCTGCCGCAATCAGTGTTATACGGTGGCGCGCGGAAAACCCTGTCCATTGTCCCAGGGCCGAGCCGAACGCCGCCCCCATCTGCACGATGGGCCCTTCCCGCCCGACCGAACCGCCGCTTCCGATGGTAAGGCCCGAGGCAAGCGCTTTCACCACCGCCACCACGGGCCGTATATTTCCCTGCCCGTAGTGGATGGCTTCCATCACTTCCGGGACGCCATGCCCTTTGGTCTCCGGGGCGAAGTTTTTTATCATGAAGGCCACCACCATCGCCCCCAGCACCGGCACCAGTATCACCCCCGCGCCCCACGGACTTGCGGGAGTATGCGCATTCGCATCATAGAAGGGAGAAAACGATCCAAAAAAAAGGACATTGTGAAAAAGACCGATAAGAAGGCGGAAGAACAAGGCGCCAAATCCGGCGACTACGCCGATGATGACCGATAAAATACAGATGACCACTTGTCCACCTTGTGTGGCATTCTCCTTGATCATGGCAACAGCATAACATAGGAGACCGGCGCGCTCTGTCACCGGCGGTCTTCTTTGCGGAGACCTAAAGTATGGCGGCAGGCCGGACCGGGACGGTGAAATGCCGAAAATATGGTATGTTGATCGTGCATAATAAAGCAGAAGTGACGTGCGGAGGAGTATAGTTTCATGCGATGCGCCGCGCTTATGACCGCCACATTGCTCTTTCTTGTCCCCTCCGTTTCGCGCGCCGGTCAATACGTTGTCAAAGGGCCGTTCGCCGTCAAAAACGTCATTGATGGCGATACGCTGGCGCTGGCCGGCGGCGAACATGTACGGCTCATCGGTATCGACGCGCCGGAACTGCACCATCCGGAATTGCCGGTTCAGCGCTTCTCGCGCGAAGCGGCGGATTTTCTGAAAAAGATGCTGGACGGCCGGGAGGTGACGCTGGAGACCATTCCCGGGCAGGAACGTGATGTGTACAACCGGCTTCTGGCATACGTCTACGCCGGCAAGACGATGCTCAATGAAGAAATGATCCGCTACGGCTACGCATTCGCCTACGCAAAGCAGGAACATCCGCGGCTGACCCAATTTCTGCAACTTGAAAATGAAGCCCGCCGCACGCACCGTGGTTTGTGGGACTACTCCCCGCGCGACGGACGGCTGGCGAACATCATCGAGCGCTACGGCAATTTAAGCCCGGAAGGGCGCGACCAGTTCGATGCGGCGCTTGATGGACTGGCGGCACGTTATCCGCTGGAGGCAAAGCCGGCCCCGCCCCCAGCCCCGGCCGAGGCCATTCCGTGGCGCGAAACGGAAAAATACGAAGGGCAAACGGTAACCGTGGAAGGAACCATCGCCGCCGCCCACAACAGCGGCTCCGCCTGCTTCCTCAATTTTGACCGTGATTACAAACGAACCCTGACGCTGGTCATCTTCCGGAAACGGTTTGCCGCATTTCCGCCAGATCCGGAACTCCATTACAAAGGGAAAGATGTGCGCGCCACCGGTGTCATCACCCGCCACGGCGGCCGCCCCGAGATAATACTTGACCGGCCGGAGCAGATAAGCATCCTCAAATAGCCCGGCTTTTTTGAAATAACCAAATCCACTGGCCATAATAATTGACAGCCTATCGGCATGATAATATGTACACATGCGGTACAGTCTTATCTGCATTTCTGACAGACATGAAAAATGGCCTATCGGTTGCGCCCTTTTGAATACTCGGGTACCGCGCAGGGGATGAAAACAAAATCCGCAAAAGCGCAAGGAGAACTTTTCCGGAGCTTTGGTTATCATTGAATGAGGGGAACGAGGGCATTCATTCGCGCGGTATATGGAATTAAGGATTTGAATGATCTATGAAGCATCCAGCAGAAAAACCCGGCAACCCATCGGTCCCTGACTCCGGGGAGGCGGCGATAGCGGATCAGGACGTTCTGTTGGCCCGGTTGCGCGAGGCCGAGCGCGCCATGAACATCGCCGCGGTGCTGGCCTCGACGGATGGAACGCTGGATCAGCGTTTGAATCTGTGCCTCGCGATGATGTTGCAGCAGTTCGACGCTGAACGCGGCTCCATCATGCTCATCGACCGCGAGGCGGGCGAACTGGTGGTGCGCGCATCGATACCTACCCGGGTGCTGGGCTACCGGCAGCCGCTGGCGGGCGATTCCGTCGCCGCACGGGTTATAGGGGAAGGGAGAGTCCTGAACTGTGAAACCCCGGATGCGTGCGGCGTAAAACCCCACATCGCCCACACGGACTACAAGAAAGCCGCATTCATAGCGTATCCGATCTCCAGCAAAGACGGCATCATGGGGGTATTCAACATCACCGATAAAAAGACGGGGCGTTTTACCGCGGAGGATGAAGAAGCGCTGGGCCGTTTCATCGACCGCATAGCCGTAACCATAGAAAACGCCGAATTACATGAACGGGTACTGCTGAATGAACAGAAG
This sequence comes from bacterium, assembly GCA_021815535.1. GTDB lineage: Bacteria > Nitrospinota_A > UBA7883 > JACRGQ01 > JACRGQ01 > JACRGQ01. The sequence continues at coordinate 397 of JAKAGL010000136.1, read as the reverse complement.
TTGATCGAAGCCAAGGAAACCTATCACCGGCTCGTTGAATTGGCCCCCGACCCCATTTTCATTCACATGAACGGCATCATCCTGTACGCCAACAACGCCTGCTTGCGGACAATCGGCATCAAACAACGCGAGACCATCGTCGGCAAACATTTGCGCGAATTCGTCCATCAGGATTCTTGGCCGATAATGGAAGAACGGCTGCGGAGGCTGACCGACGGGGCGGAGTCGCTGCCGATCACGGATTACAAATTTGTCGGGGCGGGCGGCGCGGTGCTTGATATCGAGCTTTCCTCATCGGCCGCCGTCTACAACGGCCAACAGGCGGTTCAGACCATTTTCCGCGACATCACCCGCCGCAAGGCCGCGGAGGCCGAACTGCGCCACGCAAAGGAGGAGG
>JAKAGL010000135.1 GCA_021815535.1 bacterium | reverse complement strand
TTTTTCAGCGCATATCACCTTTCCGATGCGCTGATAATCCGGGATAGCGATTCCCAGGCAGACCATGGCCGGAAAACGCTGACCGAAGGATTGCCAATGGGAAAGGGGGAAATTGATTTTGCCCCCCTATTTAAGGCCATTTCGCACAACCGGTGTAACCCGCTTTTGGTTTTGGAGATCCACGTTAAGGACTTCGGGAATGCGGTGGAGATGGTTGATGCCGTTCATTTTATGGAAGCGGGGATTCGGGGATGAGCATGCCATACGTTCTGGCTTTCACCCGTGAGGCGGGCGGTGCAGAAACGCTGGCGCCGGTCTTGAGGTCGCTTGGGAAAAAACTGCCTCTCCTGATCGTTGCCGGCCAGCATGCGCGTGATCGTTTTGACCGGCACGGTATCATCTATCATACGCTTCAGGATCATTCTGAAGAATCGTTTGAAAGGCTGTGCATGGAGGAACATGGGGCGTTGCCAAAGGGGTTATTCACCTCCGCCACCAGCATGCCTTTTATCGATATGACGGAGCGTTATCTCTGGATGTGGGCCAAAGATCGGAGGATCCCCAGTGTGGCGGTGCTGGATCAGTGGAACAACTATGCGCTTCGGTTCTCCGGGCCCCAAAAGGGGGAAGAACTGAGATATTTTCCCGATGTGGTGGCGATCATGGATGAATTTGCAATGCGGGAGATGAAGGAGGAAGGAATCCCTGAAGACTTGTTGCGGGTCACCGGTCACCCTGCTTTGGAATATCTTATGAATAGTAGGGAGCGCCTACTCATGATGCGCGCAGGAACACGCGACCAACTGAATGTGGGGCCGAATACCAAATTTATCCTCTTCGCTTCGGAATGCATAGAGCGTGATTTCCATGATGAGTTTGGTTTTAGCGAGCGGATGACCTTTGATATGACTGTTGCCTCCCTGAAAAAGATTGCCGCGGAAACCGGTACTTCCCTGCATTTGGGCATCAAACTGCATCCCGAAAACGTTATCGAGGACCTGGGGGCGGGCGAAGCGGAAATTGCATCCATGGCTAGCCCCATCACTATTTCAATTCATCGCTCGGAAATACCTTACCGCCAGCTTATTGTTGCGGCGGATATTATCGTCGGCATGGTTTCAATGCTTCTTGTGGAGAGCGTGGTCTTAGGGCTGCCGGTGGTGAGTGTGCAACCGAACGCGACGCCCAAAGCCCGCTTGGTGTTAACGGCCCAAAAGCTTATTCCACGCATTGAACAGCAGGATGAAATGGATTCATTGATGGGGGGGCTACTTTTGAGTTCTAGGCAGACCGAGATGTACCTTGCCCGTCAGGGGGTGTTCCGATCGCATAGCGGGGCAACGGCCAATATTGAACGGCTGGTATTTGATACGTTCCATAAATAGCCGCCTCGAATAATTCCCAAACGGGCCCGCTGCCGAATGTGGCATTATTGAGCTTTTTTGAGTTGTGTATGTCATTATTAACATGTTTAATGCATCAGTGGAAATATAGATGATACGCAAAATTTACGAATGGTTCCTGCATCCCATTGCGCGGGCGGTGTACAAGCGGTATCCTGGCCTTTACTGGTGGCGGCGAGGGCAATCTTATTATAACAATCGGGTTCTCCTTCCTTGGGAAAGGCGTGCGCGGGAGGATATTGCCCGGAAAGTGCTTTCGTGGCATCCTTCCCGCGTTCTTGAATATGGGGTAGGGAACGGGCAGCTTCTTAAAAGAGTGTCAGAAGGGGATCCCGCGCTGGAGTGCCATGGGGTGGATATCTCCGCAACCCAGATGAAGAAGGCTTCACTTTTGGCTCCTAACGCCCGGCTGAGTGTTTCCAACATAACCAAGTTGGAATATCCGGATGATTACTTTGATGTTGTGTACGGCATTAGCGTGTTGATGTACATTCCTCAAGAAAAGCGGGAACAAGCATTCAAGGAACTGTACCGCGTTTGCCGGGGATATCTTGTTGCCTATGAGCTGGTTCCAAAATACTACGATGATGCTGCCAGGAAGCGCTACTGTGAGGCGACCGATTTTCGTTATGACTACGACTATGAAGAGAGCTTGAAACAGGCGGGGTTTGAGATTGTTGAGGTAATCAAGGATCCCCATAGCTGGAGCGACTATGTCATAAAGGAAGGCGCGCTTCCCTTTGGTCTTATCATTGCCCGAAAACACAAGGATAAGGGGTCTAATGGCGGCGGGATATCCGCAGTCGTGGTCGAACGATTATCTGACAGAAACGATTTGCTGTGTTTGTGATACCAATAGACATTGGAGCCAATGACCATGCAGCCCACGGATAGTGGAAGCGGTGGGGAGCAGGAAACCAGTACAGAAACTTTAGGAAAGCCTGTTGATTCGTTGCGTAGCCGTTATTTCTACAAAATGTCTGCGAGCGGCATGTCCATGATGTCCGGCCTTTTGAACTATATGTTTTTGAGTCGCGGACTTGGACCCGTCGGTGTGGGTAAATATAACTTCCTTGTCAATTTTTTCGATCAAACCTTTAATTTGCTGGACTCCGGCACCCTGCGGCATGTGTACAACCGTATCTCGCAAGGGCGTGAAACAAAGGAGTGGATGGGGTTTTACCTGCTGTACCTCGCAGGAATGGCGCTGTTGGTGTTTGTCGCCGTGGGCATTGCAATATTTTCGGGATTCTCACAATGGATATGGCCTGGGCAGGAGCATGTCTATATTATCGCCGCCATGCTCATAAGTTTGATACTTTGGACAATGCAAGTGATGGCCCAATTTGCGGATGCCGGCGGATTAACTGTTAAGACTGAACGTATTCGTATCCTGCAGAGTGTGAGTGGTTCATTCTTGTTGGGTCTTTTCTTTCTTGCCGGCTATTTAACGCTATCTTCATATTTTCTTTTGAATTACTTTATTTATGGCACGCTTATTTTAGTCTGGATCAGGATTTTGGGGAAAAGCGGTTTCCGTATTTTCGAAAAGATCCGTCTCCATCGCGAGAGGATAGTGAAATTTGTTCCCGAGACGTGGCGATTTATCCGGCCCCTTGTGCTGTATTCGGTGGTGGGTATCATGGTTGGGATATTTGAGAAGTGGTTGTTGCAGGTTTTTGGCGGGGCTATTGAACAGGGTTATTTCTGGTTCGGTCTTCGTGTGCAGCAGTTCTGCATAATGTTCACTATGGCGTTCATGCCTCTTATCGTGCGGGAATATGCTATCGCGCACGATCAGGGTGACAACGAGAGGGTCGTTGGTCTTTACAAACGGTATATTCCGCTGTTCGTTCTTTTTGCAGGGTATCTGGCGTTCTTCGTGGCGGTCGAAGCCGAAAAACTGACATTTATCGTTGGCGGAAAACAGTTCAAGGATTCTTCCATAGTGACCGCCATACTTATGTTCCAGGCAATCTACTTTCCGATCGGGAATTTCACCTCTTCGCTTTATTTAGCCACCGGCAGAACGGCTCTGTATAGCGGGATCGGAATTGTTGGCGTATTAGCCGGTCTGCCGATAACTTTTTTCCTGGTGGCTCCTTCGGCGTATTACGGATTGGGGCTGGGGGCTGTCGGATTAGCGATAAAAATGATTATAGCGGAATTATTCATCACCAACTATTATCTGTACTATATCTGCCGTATATATAGGATGCCTTTCAGGGCCATTATGCAGATACAGATAACAGTGCCCATATTTTTGCTAGGTATCGCGGTATTTGCGGAGAAAACGGTTGACTATTTTATACCTGGGCTCATCTCGTCATTTCTCGTCGAAGGAGTGCTGTATACCGCGTTAACCGTGGCCGGAGTGGCGTTGTTCCCCGGCATTTTCGGCGTAAACAGGGCGGATATCGAACGTAATCTATTGCAGCCCATTGGCCGGCTCTTGTCAAAAAAACAGGGGGGCTGACGCCTTCAGTCGGGCAAAAATGGATGTATTTAGTCGAAACTGTTTTATAATATTGCTTCTTAAGCTGGATTTACTGCGGGAGAATATGAAAGTAGTTATTTTGTGCGGCGGTTTTGGAACGCGGATCAGGGATGTTGCGGACAATGTTCCCAAACCGATGCTTACCATCGGCGGAATGCCGATCCTCTTGCACATCATGCGTTATTACGCGCATTGGGGGCAGCGCCAATTCGTGCTTTGTCTTGGATATCAGGGGCAAGCCATCAAGAACTACTTCCTGAATTACGAGCCTTTTTCAAATGATTTCACCTTGGAACTGGGGCATCACAATAAGATCGAATTCCACACCGAACATAGGGAAGTGGGATGGAAGGTCACTCTTGCCGAGACAGGGCTTAATACCATGACTGGCGCGCGGGTGAGAAAAATCGCCAAATATATCGGCGATGATGAGAATTTTATGCTTACATATGGTGATGGCGTGGGCGATGTTGACATCAAAGCGTTGTTGGGCTTCCACATATCCCATGGCAAGGTATTGACCGTTACCGGTGTACGTCCTCCCAGCCGTTTTGGCGAACTGGAAATCGGCGGCAACGGAGAGGTCACCGCCTTTAATGAGAAACCGCAGACAAGCGGCGGTCTCATTTCGGGTGGGTATTTTGTCTGCCGCCGGGAAATATTCGACTACCTTGGCACCGGGGATGGTGTGGTTTTCGAACAGGAACCGATGCGCAATTTGGTGAAGGATGGCCAAATGATGGTGTTCAGGCATGACGGTTTTTGGCAGCCGATGGATACTTACGGAGAATACAAGCTGCTCAATGATCTGTATGAATCAGGCCTGGCTCCCTGGAAACGCTGAAGTTGACATTGTAAACCTTGCCGGTGCAAGCAGATTGAATAAAGGAGCCCGATGAATATGTTTGCAGCATTAAAAAAAATCATTCGCCGGACGCTGACTTTTTGCACGTTTCATTTTCTGAATTTACCTGTGTTCAGCGCCTATCGAACGTTTTTATGGTCCACATGGGCAGATTCCAATAAGGGAAGCAAATTAGACGCTCGACTTTTAATTTTTACCTGCATTATTGGCTGGGCAGATATTATGCTGAGCCTAATCCTGACGTAAGGGTCGGCATGCAAAATGCTGTTATGGGAGGCGTCAGCGGAGTGAAATGGGCGGCTATCTACCTCGGACGTCCTTTTCCGCCGCCGTCACATGAAAAGGTGGGCAACCTGACGTTCGATGAGGCTTTTCCCCTCTATAAAAGGCTGTGTGATATTTTATCAGCCGAAAGAACACCGTGCGAAGTGATCCAAATCGGATCATCATCGGGAAGAAATATTGCGTGGCTTGCGAGGCAGTTTCCGAACCATAATTTTTTGAATACCTATATTTACGATGAGGTGGTGGAGTTTTCCCGGAAAAACCATTCATTGCCCAATCTAAGTTTTGCCACTGTTCCTGTCACTTGCATTCACTTGCTAATGGAGTATGTAAGCGGCCACCATTTTATATTTTTTGCCGATGGGTCAATGCAGTATGTCCAGCCGGAGCATTTGGATAGATTTTTCAGATTATGTGCGAAATCTTCAAACAAAGTCGAGATGCACTTGTCCGATGCGTATGGTGGCGTGGGGAATCATTTCTCTGCGCCTAGGGCTAATCTTGCCTATTCACATGACTATTCCGCATATGCCGTTAAATATAGCTACAGTCAGGTGCACAAAAATATCATAGATGTCGCTCCGGGCAATCCCCGATTGCCAAACCATTATGATTTTTATTGCAAGAATTTCAGTTGATGATTTCTGGGTAAGGATTTGAAGGGGGCGATAATGATGAAGATGGTGTTTCTCTCACATCCCTTATCGGCGGACACGCCCAGCTATGGCGGAGCGGGTGAAATAAAGATTGGCATCGAAAAATCTTTGCGCGCGGGGGATTCTTGCAATGCGCAGCGATGGGATGTCAGCAATCATGCCGGCACGCACATTGACGCTCCACGCCACTTCTACGATGAAGGGCAAACGGTGGACTCGTTTCCCCCGGAGCACTGGATATGCCATGGCGTGGCGGTGCTGCACCTTCCGCTTGCCGCGCCGCGATGGATCGGGCCGGAAGATATCAAAGGGATTCCGTCCGATATAGATTGTTTGCTGGTCAAAACCGGCTTTCAAAGCAGGCGGAAGGAGGCGGCATACGCTACCGACAACCCCGGATTATCCGCTGAATTGGCGTTCATGCTGCACAACGCGTTTCCCGCGCTCAGGTTCGTGGGGATGGATTTTATCTCCGTTTCCCGCTTCACCGACCGCCATGGCGGGCGCGCGGCGCACAAAGCGTTCCTTGACCCGGCGCAGCCCATTGTCCCCATCGAAGACATGGATCTTTCCCCCTTGCGGGTGGATTCCGCGGTTCGCCGCCTTTGGGTCGTTCCGATCCGCGTGACAGACGCGGATGGCGCGCCAGTTACCGTTATTGCGGAGTTGGCATGGTAAAGGCGGTAGTGTTTGATTTCGACGGCGTTCTGGTGGAGTCGGTCGATGTTAAGACCGAGGCGTTCCGCAAACTTTTTCTCCCATATGGCGTTGACGTGGCCGAAAAGGTGGTTGTTTACCATATGGCTCATGGAGGTCTAAGTCGGTTTGAAAAGATCCGTTACTGCTTTGCAAACT